>JBKJUI010000054.1:0-4524 GCA_046590775.1 Acidimicrobiales bacterium | reverse complement strand
GCCAGCGAGCCGTGGTGGGCCCGCACCAGGTCGGGAGCGCCGTCGGGCAGGACGCCGGTCTCGCGGGCCAGCTCGTTGAGGGCTGCGGCCAGCCGCTCGGCCAGCCGCCGGCTGTTGACGAACACCAGGGTCGACCGGTGACTGCTGATGAGGTCGAGCAGCACCGGGTGGATGGACGGCCAGATCGACGACCGCACCTCGGGCTCACCCGTGGCGCCGGTGAGCGTGAAGTCGAGGTCGTCGACCGGCCGCTGGGCCCGGCCGAGGTCGCCCATGTCCTCGACCGGGACGATGACCTCTAGGTCGAGCTGCTTGCGCACGCCGGCGTCGACGATCCGCACCGGCCGGAACGACCAGGTCGCACCGGCGTCGTCGCGGCTGCGGCCACCCAGGAAGCGGCCGACCTCGCTGAGAGGGCGCTGGGTGGCGGAGAGCCCGATGCGCTGGGGTGGGGGGCGGCCGGCCTGGCGGACCAACAGGTCGAGCCGCTCGAGCGAGAGGGCCAGGTGGGTGCCCCGCTTGGTGGCGGCGACCGCGTGCACCTCGTCGACGATCACCGTCTCGACCGAGGCCAGCACCTCCTTGGCCTGGCTGGTGAGCAGCAGGTACAGCGACTCGGGGGTGGTGATCAGGATGTCGGGCGGGTGCTTGGCCAGCTGGCGCCGCTCCTCCTGCGGGGTGTCGCCCGTGCGGGTGGCGACGGCCAGCTCGGGGAGGGCGATCCCGGCCCGGCTCGCTTCGTTGGCGATGCCCGCCAGGGGGCCGCGCAGGTTGCGCTCGACGTCGTAGGTGAGCGCCTTGAGGGGCGACACGTACAGCGTGCGCAGCCGCTCGCCGGGCGGCGCTTGCGGGCCGGTGAGCAGCCGGTCCAGCGACCACAGGAAGGCGGCCAGCGTCTTCCCCGAGCCGGTGGGGGCGCAGATCAGCGTGTGCTGGCCCTCGCTGATGGCCGCCCACCCCTGCTCCTGCGCCGGGGTCGGCGCCTCGAACGCGCCCTCGAACCACCGCCGGGTGGCCTCGGAGAACGAGGCGAGCGAGCCGGTCGCAGCCATGGGACTTCAACACTACGGATCCGGTGTGACAACGAAAGGGGCTTGACGTCCGACCGGATGAAGCGCATGCTTTGAGCAAGTGCTCAAACCGAGCGCTTGAAGAGGAAGGGAGGCCCTTGGTGCTCCTCACCGTCTACCTGGCCTACGGGGTCACGGCCATCGGGCTCGTCACCTGGCTGGCCCGCACGCTCTACGCCAACGGGTCGCTGTTCCTCGAGGAGGTGTTCCCCGGGCGCGAGCAGCTCGCCGGGGCGGTCAACCGCCTCCTGGTCACCGGCTTCGTCATGCTGAACCTCGGGTGGGCCGCCCTCCTCCTGCGGGCCGGGAAGCCGGTCGACGGGGCGGCGGCGGTCGAGGCCCTGGCGCTCCGACTGGGCCTGCTGCTCATCACCCTCGCCGTCCTGCACTTCGTGAACCTGGCGGTGCTCGCCACCGTGCGCAGCCACCAGCGGAAGGGCCTGAACGTGCAGGGCCTGAGCGGCCCCGCCGAGCCGGCGACGTTCGGCCAGGAGCTACCGGTCCGCCCCGACCTGTGGGTGGGGGTCGTCTGATGGCGGTCGACCCGCTGTCGCCGGACGTCGGCCGGCTCACGGTCGTCTACGACCCCGACGACGGCTTCTGTGCCTGGTGCCGGGCCTGGCTCGAGGTGCAGCCGCTCCTGGTGCCCGTCCGGTTCACGCCGGCCGAAGGTCCTGAGGCACAGGCCAGGCTGGGCGTGCTCGGCACGGGAGCCAAGCTGGTGGTCCTGGCCGACGACGGCCGGGCGTGGACCGAGGCGGCGGCCTTCGTGATGTGCCTCTGGGCCACCGCCGCCCACCGGAGCCTGGCCGCAGCCGTGCGACTGCCGCTGGCCCGCATGGGCGCCGAGGCCTTCTTCCACCAGGTCACGGCCGACTCGGCCGTTCTCGACCGCCTGCTCCGCCCACCGGCCGGGGTACAGGCGGCATGACCGAGGAGCGAACCGGAGGCCGCCGCCGGCCGTCCTCGGGCGGCACGTCGGGTGACTCGACCCGGGAGCGGATCCTCGATGCGGCGATCGACACGCTGAAGGCCGAGGGCTACCTCGGCACCACGGCCCGCAGCATCGCCCGCACCGGCGGGTTCAACCAGGCGCTGGTCTTCTACCACTTCGGTTCCGTCGACGAGGTGCTGCTGACCGCCGTCGACCGGATGGGGCAGCGTCGGCTCACGACCTACCGCGACCGGGTGGCCGAGGCGGGCGACCTGCCGGCCATCGTGGCCGTCGCTCGCGAGGCGCTCGGCGAGGACGTGCACGCCGGAGTGATCACCGTGCTGTCGCAGATGATGGCCGGGGCCCACGGCCGCCCGGAGCTCGGCAAGCGGCTGGCCGCCAGCTTCGCCCCGTGGATCGACCTGGTCGAGGAGGCCGTGCGCCGGGTGGTGGCGGGCACCGCCTTCGAGTCGGCGCTCCCGGCGCGCGAGGTGGCCATGGCGCTCACCGGCATGTTCGTGGGGGTCGAGCTGCTGAGCCAGCTGGACCCCGAGGCCGGTCAGGTCGAGGCGCTCCTCACCAGCATCGACGCCGCCGCCGGCCTCCTGCAGGTCCTGCTCTCCCTCCTCACCACCGGGCCGCCGGCGCCCGACGGTCCGGCCTGACGCAGCAGCAGGTCCCTGGCGCGAGCCCGCAGTAGGTTGGATCTCCAGCGTGGATCCCGTTCTCTGGCACCATCGCCCCCAGCTCCGCCGGCCGGTCCTCGTCGCCAGCTTCGAGGGCTGGAACGACGCCGGGGACGCCGCCACGATGGCGTCGCGGCACCTCCAGGACTCGTGGGCCGCCGAGCCCTTCGCCTCGATCGACCCCGAGGAGTTCCACGACTTCACCGAGGATAGGCCCGTCGTGCGCCTGGTCGACGGGCTCACCCGGGAGATCACCTGGCCCGAGCACACGCTGTCGTCCTGCCCGATCCCCGGGGCCGATCGTGACGCCGCCTTCCTGGTGGCCGTCGAGCCACAGCTGCGCTGGCGCACCTACTCCACCGCGGTGGTCGAGGTGGCCAAGGCCCTGCGGTGCTCGCTGGTCATCACCCTTGGCGCCCTGCTCTCCGACACGCCGCACACGCGACCGGTGAAGATCACCGGCACCGCCCACGACGCCCAGCTGGCCCTGCGCCTCGGGCTGTCCCGCAGCCGGTACGAGGGCCCCACGGGCATCGTCGGCGTCCTGCACGACCAGCTGGCCCGGGCGGGGGTGGCCTCGGCGTCACTCTGGGCGCAGGTGCCGCACTACGTCGGTCGCAACCCCTCGCCTCCGGCGGCGCTGGCGCTGGTCGAGCGCACCGGTGCCCTGCTCGGGGCGACGGTGGACACAACCGAGCTGCGGGCGGCCGCCGCGGAGTACCTGGCCGAGATCGACGACGTGCTGGAGGACGACGACGAGGCCCGCTCGTACGTCCGTGGCCTCGAGGTGGCCGAGGACGAGCCGGCCGGCGACGACTCGCTCCGTCTGGGCGACCTGCGCCAGCCCGAGGACGAGGGCGTCATCCTGGCCGGGGTCGACGAGCTGGCCGCCGAGGTCCAGCGGTTCCTGCGCGAGCAGGAGGGCCGGTGAGGCGGCTGGTGCTGGCCACCGTGGCGGCCGGTGCGGTGCTCGGCTCCCTGGTCGCTCCCGCGGCTCCCGCCATCGCCCAGGTCGAGCTGGGCTGCGGGCCCGATCCCGGGATCGACGCCAGGATCGACGAGGCGCCGACGGTCTTCACCGGCACGGTTCGAGCTCTCGGCAACAACGGCCGCACCGCCACGGTCGACGTCATCCGGGTGTGGAAGGGCGGCACCCTGCCCAAGCGCGTGCAGGTCACGGGGACCATCGCCACCCAGGCCAAGGTGGTCACGGCCCTCGACCGCCTCTACGCCCGAGACGCCACCTACCTCTTCCTCCCGACCGCTGGCAGCAACCCGAGGTTCGTCGAGAACCGGTGCTCGGCCACCCGGCAGCTCACCCCCGAGCTGGCGGCCAAAGAGCCAGGCGGCGGCTCGGCGCCCGTGGGCGAGGGCGTCGCCCTCCCGCGAGCAGGGCTCGGGAAGCTCGTCCCGCTGATGATCGCCGTTCCGGCGATCCTTGTGCTCGCCGTCCTGCTGCTCGTCGCCCGGCGCAAGACCCGGGCCTCGCGCCAGGCGACGAGCCCGGAGGCCTGAGACCGGTGGCCGGCCTGGTCCCGACGTGTGTCTGGCGGGCAACCGCCGGGCTGGTGCAGCGTCTGGACGACACCTTCGGCCCTCCGCTCGACACCTACGTCAACGGGTCTCAGGTGTGGCTGCGCGAGGACGGGCCGGCGGGCCTGGTGGTCGAGTGGCGGCTCCACCCCGTGGCGGGCTACCAGCGGCCCGACCGGGTCGCCACCGAGGAGGTCTTCGAGCTGACGGCCGCCGCCCTGGCCACGGGCGCCGACCCACCGGCGCCGCTCGAGCGCCTGTGGGACGGCCTCGAGGCCTTCGCCGCCTACGGCGACGACGT
>JBKJUI010000164.1:0-3336 GCA_046590775.1 Acidimicrobiales bacterium | reverse complement strand
GCCGGGCCGAGGCCGACCACCACGACCGTGCCGCGCCCGCCGACGCGCTCTGGTCGCTCCAGCCCCGGCCTCATGCCGCCGCTTCGCTCATGCGACGGTTACGGGAGCGGCAGCCTCGACCGGCACCAGGGTGCGCAGCAGGTCCAGGATCCAGGTGACCAGCTCCAGGCCCTCCACCTTCTTCGGGATCGGTACGACCATCTGGCCGGTCTCCTCCTTCCACACCGCCTTGGGGTGGAGGCGGCGCAGGCGCAGCTGCTGGCTGGTGCGCAGCTGGATCGGAGAGATGCGGACGGTGGGGCCCAGCAGGCCGCCGGCGGCCCCCTTGGCCACCACCACCTCGCGTGCCCCCGTGCGGAAGCACTCAGCTCGGAGCCGGCCCACGGCGACGAGGCCCTCGGCCGGCGGCGGCAGCGGCCCGAAGCGGTCCTCCCACTCGACCCGGATGTCCTCTATCTCGGCCTCGGTGGTGACCGTGGCCAGCCGGCGGTAGGCCTCGAGCCGCACATCGTCGCGAGCCACGTAGTCGGGAGGCAGGTTGGCGGTGACGGGTACCTCGAGCTTCACCTCGGCCGGGACCTTGAGCTCCTCGCCCTTCAGCTCGGCCACCGCCTCGCTGACCATCTGGACGTAGAGGTCGTAGCCCACCGCGGCGATGTGGCCGCTCTGGTTGCCCCCCAGCAGGTTGCCGGCGCCGCGGATCTCGAGGTCGCGCATGGCGATCTTGAAGCCGCTGCCCAGCTCGGTGTGCTCGCCGATCGTCTTCAGCCTCTCGTAGGCCTCCTCGGTCAGCACCTTGTCGCGAGGGTGGAAGAGGTAGGCATAGGCCCGCTGGCCCGAGCGACCCACCCGACCCCGGATCTGGTGGAGCTGGCCCAGCCCGAGGAGGTCGGCCCGGTCGACCACCAGCGTGTTGACCGTGGGCATGTCGATGCCCGACTCGATGATCGTGGTGCACACGAGCACGTCGGCCTTGGCCTCGGAGAAGTCGTAGACCACCTGCTCGAGGCTGCCCTCGTCCATCTGCCCGTGGGCCACGAGGACCTGGGCCTCGGGCACCAGCTCCCGCAGGCTCTGGGCCACCCGGTCGATGTCCTGCACCCGGTTGTGCACGAAGAACACCTGACCCTCGCGCAACAGCTCGCGGCGGATCGCCTCGGCCACGGCCCGCTCGTCGAGCTCGCCCACGTAGGTGAGGATGGGCTTGCGCTCGGCCGGCGGCGTGTTCAGCAGGGTCAGGTCGCGGATTCCGGTCAGGCTCATCTCGAGCGTGCGGGGGATCGGGGTGGCCGACAGGGTGAGCACGTCGACGTTGGCCCGCAGCTGCTTGATCTGCTCCTTGTGGCTGACCCCGAACCGCTGCTCCTCGTCGATGACGAGCAGCCCGAGGTCCTTGAAGGCCACGTCCTTGCCCAGGAGCTTGTGGGTGCCGATCACGATGTCGACCTCGCCCGAGGCCAGCCCCTGCTGCACCTTGCGGGCCTGGGTCGGCGTGAGGAACCGTGACAGCACCTCGACCCGCACCGGGTAGCCGGCGAAGCGGTCGGAGAAGGTCACGTGGTGCTGGTTGGCCAGGAGCGTGGTCGGCACCAGCACGCACACCTGCTTGCCGTCCTGGACCGCCTTCATGGCGGCGCGTATGGCCACCTCGGTCTTGCCGAAGCCGACGTCGCCGCACACCAGGCGGTCCATCGGCCGCGGCTCCTCCATGTCGGCCTTGGTCTCGGCGATGGCCTTCAGCTGGTCGGTGGTCTCGATGAACGGGAAGGCGTCCTCCAGCTCCCTCTGCCACGGCGTGTCGGGTGAGAAGGCGAAGCCGGGCGTGGAGAGGCGCTTCTGGTAGAGCACCACCAGCTCCTGAGCGATCTCCTGGGCCGCCGAGCGGACCCGGGCCTTCGTCTTCGACCAGTCGCTGCCGCCCATCCGGTTCAGGGAGGGCTGCTCACCGCCGGAGTACGGCCGGATGAGGTCGATCTGGTCGGACGGGAGGTGGAGGCTGCCGTCCCGGTACTCGATCAGCAGGTAGTCGCGCTCGGGGCCGCCCATCAGCGCCCGCCGGACCATGCCCTTGTACCGGCCCACGCCGTGGTGGTGGTGCACCACGTGGTCGCCCGGCTCGAGGGCGTCGAAGAAGCCCTCGGTGGGCCGTGGCCTGGCGCGAGCCTTGCGGTGGGCCCGGCGGCGGCCGGTGAGGTCGGGCTCGGCCAGCACGGCCAGCTTCGCCCCGGGGAGCACGAAGCCCCGGTCAACGGGTTCGACGACGACGCTGATGCCAGGCCGGGCCATGGCCGGGTCGTCGGCGCTGCGAATCGGCGCGGTGATGCCGGCGTCGGCCAGGCTGCGGACCAGCCGGGTGGCGCTCCCCGCCCCGTCGGCGGCCACGACGATGCGGTACCCGTCGGCCAGGAGGCGCTCGACCCGCTTCACCAGGACGCCGGGATCGCCAGCCAACGGGACCCAGGCCGAAGCCTCGACCACCGAGACGTCGGGTGACTCGGGCACCGAGGTGACCGTCCACACCGGCGAGGTGGTGTGGGCCAGGAGCCGGTCGAAGGGGAGGTGGAGACGGGGCAGGTCGCCGCCCGGCACACCCCAGGTGGTGGCCAACGACCCAGCCAGGGCCTGCTCCTCGTCGAGCACCTCCGACGCCCGGCTCCGCACCCGTCGAGGCTCGAACAGCAGCACCAGGCTTCCCTCGGGCAGCAGGTCGGGCAGCAGGTGCTCGCCGCCGGAGAGCCACGGCAACCACGATTCCATGCCCTCGAAGGTCAGCCCCTCGGCCAGCCGCTCCCACTGCTCGCGACCCCATGGCTCGGTGGCCACGAGCGCCGCAGCCCGCTCGCGCACCTCGTCGGTGGGCAGCAGCTCGCGCGCCCCGAAGATGCAGGCGTCGGCCAGGTCCTCCTTCGAGCGCTGGTCGGCGACGTCGAAGGCGGTGAGCCGGTCGACCTCGTCGCCCCACAGGTCGATGCGCACCGGCACCTCGCCGGTGGACCCGAAGACGTCAACGATCGAGCCCCGCACCGCCACCTCGCCGCGGTGCTCCACCTGGTGCTCCCGGCGGTAGCCCATGCGAACGAGGCGGGCCACCAGCTCGGTGGGGTCCACCACGTCGCCTGGCCGGACCAGGACCGGCTCGGCGTCCTCGACGTGGGGCCCGAGCCGCTGCACCAGCGCACGCACCGGGGCCACCAGCACCTTCGGCGGGTCGGTGCGGAGGCGCCAGACGGCCTCGAGCCGGCGTCCCATCGTCTCGACGGCCGGGCTGACCCTCTCGAAGGGCAGGGTCTCCCAGGCCGGGAAGCTGGCCACCGCCGAGCGGCCCAGGAAGGCGCC
>JBKJUI010000160.1:0-3431 GCA_046590775.1 Acidimicrobiales bacterium | reverse complement strand
ACCGACGCCACCGACGCCACCGACGCCACCGTCGTCGGCGCCACCGTCGTCGGCGCCACCATCGGCTGCGTCGCCGCCCGGACGGCGGCGCCGGCCCGGGCGGCGACGCAGCCGATGGTGGCGCCGACGACGGTGGCGCCGACGACGGTGGCGTCGGTGGCGTCGGTGGCGTCGGTGACGGCGAGGGCGGCGGTGGTGGCG
Organism: Acidimicrobiales bacterium; assembly: GCA_046590775.1. GTDB lineage: Bacteria > Actinomycetota > Acidimicrobiia > Acidimicrobiales > JAUJNH01 > JAUJNH01. The sequence continues at coordinate 3,230 of JBKJUI010000160.1, read as the reverse complement.
GCTTCGGTGCGGGCGTCGAGGGAGGCGTCTCCACCCTCCCCGCCGAGGTCGTGGGCTGGGACGACGGCGACCCGGCGTTCGGCGGCTGGACCCCACCGCCCATGGCTGAGGACGGCTGGGCCGCAGCAGGCGACGGCGGCGCAGGCCTCGCCGGCGGAGGACCGGACGCCGGAGCTGGTCCCGGCGGGGGAGCGGCGGACGGGGCCCGTCCCGGGGAGGCCTCCTTCCCTGACCCGGGGGCGGCGCTCGCGGCCGAGCCGGCCATCGGCGGAGCCGCCTTGGCCGGGGCCGAGCCCGGGCCCGGGCCCGGCGAGGTGCTGAGCAACATCGGCGCGGGGGCCATGGACCCGCGCTTCCTCGTCGGCGGTGTGCTGGGCGGCGGGGCGATGATCGCTCGAGAGGCGTTGAAGTCACGGGACAGCAGCGACGAGTATCTGGGCGAGGACATGGCCGAGCGCACCGGCCTGCAGTCGCTGGGTCTGCGGCCTGGCATCGGTCGGGAGCACGCCCTCCGCCTCGGTGGTGCCCTGTCACCGCTGGCCCTGCCCCGCAGCGCCTCGGCGGTCGGTGCCAGGGCGGGACTGCCCGACGGCGGAGACTGACGGATCGCCTCGGCCTTGACCGGCGGCGACGCCTTCGGTTCGTAGGGGCCAGGCGTCACGAGGCGCTGCGCTTCGTGCAACGATGGTGTGCTGCGTGGGCTCACGTGGCCGGATCGGGGGCGGGGTGACGGCGAGGCAGAAGGTGCATCCAGTGGTCAGAGCAGCGTTCCCCAGTCGGTCGTCGCCGGCCTTCCCGGCGTTCTCCCTGGACGCGCCCGAGGGTTGGGAGGTGGTGCCCCTGTCGGGTGTCCTCCTCGCTCTCGGAAGCCCGACCGAGGCCAGGTCGTTCCGGCCCAGCGTCACGGTCATGGTCCAGCGGGAGCTGTCTGACACCGACCTCGGAGAGATCGCCGACCTGCTCCTACGGGACATCCGCACGGCGACCGGCGAGGTGAAGCTGGCGGGCGACTGGCAGGGCCAGGTCGGGGGCCAGCCGGCGCGCTGGCAGGAGTTCGCCTTCGTCGAGCCGACGGCCGGGATGACCTTGTTCCAGGTGCAGGTCACCCTCTTCGCCCCGGCAGGGCCTGACGCACCGGTGAAGGACCTCGTCCAGGTGCACGGGACCTGTGCCGGCATCGAGGCGCCGGTGCTGCACCAGACCTTTCGCGACGTGATCACCTCGCTGCGCTTCAACGAAGCCTGAGCCACGAGGCGCAACGCCGTCGTCAGCAGGTGCGTCCTGGCTTGACCGAGGCGGCGCGCTGCAGGGCGCGCTCCACCCGGGCCAGTGGCAGCGTGCCCGAGGCCACTGCCGCCTGCATCTTGTCAAGGAGGGTGGCGAGTCCAGCGGCGCTCGTGAAGCTGACGAGGGCGATGTCGGCGCCGGCGTTGAGGGCGGCGATCACGGCCTGGTCGAGCGGGAACCGGCTGGTGATGGCCGCCATCCCGGAGAGGTCGTCGGTGAGGACGAGGCCGTCGAACGCAAGCTCGGTGCGCAGCAGCCCGTCGATCGCCTTGCTGCTCACGCTGGTGGGAAACCCCGGGTCGGTCAGGCCCGGCACGTCGAGGTGGCCCATCATCACCTGGGGGATGGCGGGCAGCAGCTGCGCATAGGGAAGGAGGTCCCGCTGCTTCAGCTCGGAGAGGGCGGGCGTCGTGACCTGCTGCTTGTGGCTGTCCCCGGAGGAGCGGCCGTGTCCCGGGAAGTGCTTCAGCACCGGCGTCACGCCGGCGCGCTGAAGGCCCTCGGCGAACGCCCGGGCGTAGGCCACGACCACGGCGGGATCCGCATCGAAGGCCCGGTCGCTGATGACGGCGTTCCTCCGGTCGTAGAGGTCGACGACGGGCGCCAGGTCCATCGTGATGCCGAGCGCCACCAGCTGCCGCCCGCGCTTCTCGCCCAGCGCCCGCACCTGATCCGTCGTCATGGTCTTGCGCATGGTCCTGGCGCTCGGAATCGGGCCGACGACGGCGTCGATCCGCTGCACCCGGCCGCCCTCCTCGTCGACCGCCACCACTGGAACCACCATCGCCCGCTTGGCCAGAGCCGCCACGCGACCTTCTGCGAACCAGGTCCGCCCCTTGCCGATCAGGATGAGGCCGCCCGGGGGAGCGGCGCCGGCCAGGGCCTTGGTCGCCGTCGCCAGGTCACTGGCGCCGACGTACAGCAGCTGCGCCAGCTTCGCCCTCGTCGACAGGGACGACAGGTCGGCACCCGCGGTGCAGGCCGTGGACGGCGGTCCCGTCACCGTCGCGGGAGGCGCCGGCGGGTTCGGCCGGCTGCCCCGGTCGACAGAAGCTGGGGGCTCGAGGCCGACGCTCGAGATGTTGGCGGCGCCGCCGCCACCCACCTCCTGCACGGACGTCGTGGTCGAGGCAGGTGCCGCCAGGACACGGGTTGCCTTGTCACCTCGGGTGGTGGCGAAGGCGACGGTGAGGTTGGCGAGGAGCAGGCTGCAGACGGCGACGGCGGCGATGGCCATCGCCCGCCTCGAGGCCAGGAGCTGCGCCACCCGAGGGTCGTGCGGGATGCGATGCCGCCCATGGCCGGTCACGTCACATCCCCCGCCACCCTCGGCGAGGGTTGCAGCCATCGGGTTGCGGCGTCAAGGCCACTGCTGGTGATGGCACCTGCAGCCATCCTCCTAGGCTGGGAGCTGATCATGACCACGGTGTCGGAGACGGACGGACAGGGGCAATCCGCGCAGGCGCTCATCCTGCCGGTCGTCGAGGTCGACTCGGTGCTCCACTCGTTTCGACTGGAGTGCGATCCGCTGATGAAGGCCGGCGTCCCGGCCCATGTGACGCTCATGGTCCCGTTCTCCCCGGAGGATCCGGCGGCGGCGGCGACCCGGCTCTCGGCCATCTGCCGCAGCACCGAGCCCTTCGAGTTCGCCCTCACCACCATCGGCTGGTTCGGGGAGGAGTTCCTCTGGCTCGGACCTGATCCGGCCGCGCCCTTCGCCCATCTGACGGCTCGCATAGGTGCGGCGTTCGGGCTGGTGCCCTATGGCGGACGGCACACCGATGTGCGCCCCCACGTGACGGTGGGGGTGCGCAGCCAGGCCGGAAGCCGTCTCGGTGCTGTGGCCCTCGAGCTCGACGACTACCTCCCGATCCGCTCTGTGGCGGCTGAGGTCCTGCTGATGACCGAACGTGGAGATGCGGACTGGGGCGTGAGCGACCGCT
>JBKJUI010000107.1:0-4047 GCA_046590775.1 Acidimicrobiales bacterium | reverse complement strand
CCTGCGGATCGGTCTCACGGGCTTCGCCCTCGTGGCCCTGTTCGTCGGGTCCTTCATCATCGTCAACACGTTCTCGATCCTGGTCACCCAGCGGACGAGGGAGCTGGGGCTCCTGCGGGCCCTCGGGGCCAGCCGGCGCCAGGTCCTGGCCTCCATCCTCGGCGAGTCGGTCGGCGTCGGCGTCATCGGCTCGCTCGTCGGCATCGCCGGGGGCATCGGCCTGGCCTTCCTCCTGTCGCTGGCGCTGAACAGCTTCCTGGGCGGCGACTCCAAGTCCCTCGTCATCTCGCCGATGTCTCTGCTCGTGCCCTTCGTCCTCGGCACGGCCATCACCGTGGCCGCTGCCCTGTACCCGGGCATCCGGGGGTCGAGGGTGCCGCCGCTGGCGGCCATGCGGGAGACCGACGGCGGCTCGGACGGCGGCCTCGGTCGCCGGGCCATCGGCGGCGGCGTCACCACCACGGTCGGTGCCGGGCTGTTCGCCTTCGGCCTGACCGGCGGGCCGATCCTGGCCATGGGCATCGGGGCCGTGGTCCTCTTCGTGGGGCTGGCGCTGCTGCTGGCCCTGGCCGCCCGGCCGCTCGCCGGAGCGCTGGGGCTGCCGTTCACCCACGCCGGCGCCGCCGGGAAGCTCGGGGTCTCGAACGCCAAGCGCAGCCCCCGGCGCACGGCATCGACGGCCTCGGCGCTGATGATCGGCTTAGCCCTGATCGGCGCAGTCTCGACCTTCGCCGCCTCGGCCTCGAAGTCGGTCTCGGCCCTCATCGACAAGTCGGTGCGGGCCGACCTTGTCGTCCAGCCGGATGGCTTCAACATGGGCTTCGGGACCGACGTCACCACCGCCATCGGCGCCCTGCCGTCGGCTGACCGCAGCACGCCGATCCGCACCGGCGACGTCCAGGTGGGCGGCAAGTCCCGGGGGCTCACCGCCCTCGACTCGGCCGACACCGACCTCATGGCCCTCGAGGTGAAGCAGGGGACGGCAGGGGCCCTCCAGTCAGGGGCGCTTTTGGTGGACGAGAAGCTGGCCGAGGACAACGGCTGGCAGGTCGGCCAGCAGATCGACGTGGTGTACGCCCGCACGGGGCAGACCCAGGCCCGCATCGGCGGCACGTTCGCCGAGAACCAGCTGGCCGGCGACTTCGTCGCCTCACTCGACACCTTCGACCGGAACTTCACCAGCCACCTCGACACGGTGGCCCTCGTCAGCGCCAAGCCCGGCCAGCTCGACCAGCTGCGCCAGCAGGTGAAGGCCGTCACCGACGACAACCCCACGGTGAAGGTGCAGACCCGGGCCGAGTTCCAGGCCGAGCAGCGCAGCCAGATCGACATCGCCGTGCGGGTCGTCTACGTGCTGCTCGCCCTGTCGGTGGTGATCGCCGTGATCGGCATCATCAACACCCTGGCGCTGTCGGTGTTCGAGCGCACCCGTGAGCTCGGCCTCCTCCGGGCTGTCGGCATGCACCGCAGGCAGGTCAAGCGGATGGTGCGCACCGAGTCGGTGATCGTCGCCTTCCTGGGTGGCATCGTCGGCCTGGCCACCGGCGTCGTCCTCGGCGCCGCCTTCGTGAAGTCACTGGCCGACGAGGGCATCGACCAGCTCGGCCTGCCGATCGGCCAGCTGGTGGCCGGGCTGGTCTTCGCCGGCCTCGCCGGCATCCTCGCCGCCCTCTACCCGGCGGCCAAGGCGGCGAAGATGGACATCCTCCGGGCCATCACGGTGGAGTGACCTGCCTCTGCTGAACAAAGCCAGCTCGACCCCGGGTGCGCCTGCCGCCAGCGCCCGGGGTCGAGTCGCTATCGGGCCTCGCGATACCCCGCCTGGCCTTCGGGCACGAGGGGACGTGCGCGCCGTCCGTGAACTGTAGCGAACCTTGACGTGAGATGATGTCGAGATGAGCTGGGGTCGGTTGGGGAGCCGTTCGCGCGCGCTGCTGGCCGGAGCGGCGGTGGTCCTGGCGCTGGCGCCGGGCCAACCGGCGTCAGCGGCACCGACCTCGCCGGCTGCCGTGGCAGGGCAGAGCGTGCCCGACGACGGCGCCCAGCCGGGAGACCCGGCGCTGAGCATCGACGCCGCCGCGGTGGCTGCGTCGATGACCTGCCGGGGGCCGGTCGACGGGGGTGACCGCGAGCCGGTGCTGCTGGTCCACGGCACGTTCGTCACCGCCGGCGAGAACTACGGTTGGAACTACCTGCCCGAGCTGGCGGCGCGTGGCTACCGCGTGTGCACCGTCGAGCTGCCGAACCGCAGCCTCGACGACATCCAGGTGGCGGCCGAGTCGGTGGTGGTTGGCGTCCACCGCCTGGCTCGTGAGACCGGGCGCAAGGTCGACGTCCTGGCCCACAGCCAGGGGGTCCTCGAGGCCCGGTGGGCCGTGAAGTGGTGGCCCTCGGTGCAGGGCCAGGTCGACGACCTGGTCTCGCTGGCCGGCCCGAACCAGGGCACCACCGTGGCCGCCAACCCGCTCACACCGCTGACCGGATGCGCCGCCTGCCTCCAGATGGCGCCGGGCAGCGCCTTTGTCACCGCCCTCAACGCCGGCGACCAGACGCCGGGCAAGGTGTCGTACACCTCGATCTACTCCACCCTCGTCGACGAGCTGATCACCCCGAACGCCACCGCAGCCCGCATCCAGGGGGCCAGCAACCTCGAGCTGCAGGCCATCTGCCCTGGCCGGGTGGTCACCCACGTGTCGATCGTGGCCGATGCCGCCGCCTACGCCCTGGCCCTCGACGCCTTCGGCCGCCCCGGCCCGGCCACGGCCGCCCGCTTCGACCGGTCCGCCTGCCTCCGCACCACCTTCGTCGGCGCTCCCGGTCTCGTCGGTGGCCTCGGGGTGCTCCTCACCTTCCACACCGTCCCCGTCCTCGGCGCCATCCCCACCGCCGAGCCACCGCTCAAGCCCTACGCCCGCCCGGCCCCGACCCGGTCGGCCACGTCGACGGCAGTTCGCGCTCCTGCTCCCGCTCCCGCAGCACAGAGCCCGGCGGTGTCGGCTGCGTCCCGCCCGGCCGGCGGGGCATCGGCAGCAGCCTCGGCGACGCCCGGATCGGCGCAGCTGGCTGCTGCGGCAGGGGCCCCGGCACCCGCCACCCTCCCGGCGGAGGCGACCGCTTTGACCCGGACTTCCGGAGCGCCCGGCCCGGTCCTCCCGCTCGTGGCCGCCCTGGCGCTCGTCGCCGCCGGAGCCGCCGGCGGGATCACCGCCCGGCGCCTGCGCTCCGCCTCGACCAGGTAGACCGCCGAGGCTGACGGAGTCGCTCAGCGGCCGCCGGATGCGGCCAGGGGCGCCCGCTCGCCGGCTGCTCCGCCTGCGTCGAGGCGCTAGCCCCGCCCCCGCACAGTCACCAGACAGCTGCCCGCCGGGCCCAGCCGGCTGCGCAGGCGGTTGACCGCCACCTCGACGGCGTGGGGGTCCTGCCCCGGACCCCAGAGGCGGTGGGCCAGGGTGGCCTTCCCCACGACGGCGCCGGGCCGCTCGGCCAGGACGGCCAGCAGCGCCGCCTCCCTGGCGGCCAGCTCGACCGGGGCGCCGTCGAGGACCACAAGCGTCCCCTGAAGCACCATGGCGTGGCCGCTCAGCTGCAGCTCGACCCGGCGGCCGGCCAGCTCGTCGGACACGATGCGGATGAGCAGACCGAGGCGGCCCACCTCAGGGAAGATCGGCGTCACCACGCCCTCCTCCGAGGCGGCGCCGGCGCACACCGAGCCGACGCATCCGGCCACCACGCCACCGGTGTTGAACGCGTCACGCAGCCGGTCGCCCTGGTCGTGCAGGTCGGCCAGCGTGAAGAGGTTCGAGACCGCCGGCGCGCTGGTGAATGTCACGGCGTCGACGTCGCCGGCCACGACGGCGTCGACCAGGCGCAGGGCCGGGACCGGGTCGTCGGGCAGCCGCCACCGGTAGACGGGCACGGGCACGACCAGGGCGCCGGCGGCCCGCAGCTCGGCGGCCGCCGTGGCCGTCGGCGCGCCGTGCTCCTGCACCACGATGCGCTGGCCTGCAACCCCATCGGCCAGGAGCAGGGCCACGGCGTCGTCGAGCC
>JBKJUI010000129.1:0-4181 GCA_046590775.1 Acidimicrobiales bacterium | reverse complement strand
CTCCTCCACCGTTCCGCCGGGAGCTGATGACCGTGGGACGCACCGAGGTCATGTCAGCTCGGAGAGGGGGGGTCAGATGAGCGACGCCGACGTGATCGAGGAGGCGGCGCGCCGACTGGGGCCGCTCGCCCGGCGGGACGTCCCGCTGGGCCCGCTCACCACCTACCGCGTGGGCGGGCCGGCGGCGCTGCTCGCCCGCTGCGCCACCGGTGCGGAGCTGGACGAGGTGGCCGCCTGCGTGGCGGCGACCGGGGTGCCGACGCTGGTCGTCGGCAAGGGCTCGAACCTGCTGGTGGCCGATCGTGGGTTCGACGGGCTGGTGGTGGCGCTGGCCGGGTCCTTCGAGGCCATCGACCTCGACTCGGACCGACCGGCGGTGACGGCCGGCGCCGCCGTCGCCCTCCCGGCGCTGGCCCGCCGCTGCGCCGCCGCCGGCCTCAGGGGCTTCGAGTGGGCGGTCGGGGTGCCGGGCTCGGTGGGCGGCGGGGTGCGGATGAACGCCGGCGGCCACGGGTCGGACATGGCCGCCACGGTCACCTCGGTCGAGGTGGTCGACCTGGCCGATGGGAGGTGGTCGACGTGGTCGGCGGCCGAGCTGGACTTCGCCTACCGGAGCAGCCGGGTGGCGCTCAACCAGGTCGTGGCGCGGGCCCGGCTCCAGCTCGCCGAGGGCGACGCCGCCGCCGCCAGGGAGGAGATCGACGGGATCGTGCGGTGGCGGCGCAAGCACCAGCCGGGCGGGCAGAACGCCGGAAGCGTCTTCACCAACCCCCCTGCGGACTCGGCCGGTCGGCTGGTCGACGCCGCCGGCGGCCGGGGGCTGCGCCTCGGCACCGCCCAGGTGTCGGAGAAGCACGCCAACTTCATCCAGGCGGACGAGGGCGGCCGGGCCGCCGACGTCGTTGCCCTCATCCGCGCCGTGCGCCGGCTGGTGCACGACCATGGCGGGGTGGTCCTGCACCCCGAGCTCCGCCTCGCCGGCTTCGCGGCCGACGACCTCGTCGGGGTTCTGGGGGAGGTGGCCCCGTGATCCGCACGCGGCTCTTCGACGCCGCCGTCGAGGACCCCGACCTGCTGAAGGCGGACCGGCAGGCCCGGGAGGCCAGGCGGGAGCGCCGCCGGCCGGCGGCCGGGGTGATGATCGAGCCACGCATCGCCGCCCGCCGGGCGACGGTGATCGCCGAGGCGGCGGCGGCGGCCTCCAAGCGCCGGCGGCGCCTGGCCAAGGCGACGATCGTGGTGGTGCTGCTCGGACTTACTGCGGCGCTGGTCCTGCTGAGCCCGTTGGCCAGCGTCGGAACCATCGAGGTCCGTGGTGCCGGGCGCTCCGGCGAGGAGGCCGTCCGGACCGCCAGCGGCCTCGGCGCCCGGCCGCCCCTCGTGCGTGTCGACGGGTCCGTCGTAGGTCGCAGGATCGAGGCGCTTCCCTGGATCCGGGACGCCAGGCTGGAGAAGCGCTGGCCCCGAACGCTCGTCGTGACGGTCGAGGAGCGCCAGCCCGTCGCCGTCTCCCCGTGCGACCTGCCGTCGTCGCCGCCGTCGTCGTCGGCGTGCCTGGTGGACGCCGACGGCCGCGTCCTGGCGGCGACGTCCGACGAGCCCAAGGTCGCCGTCGGGCTGCCGCGCCTGGTGGGGGTGCCGGCATCCGGTCGCCCGGGCGAGACCCTGTCCGAGGCGGCGAGAGGCGCCCTGGCCGTGGCGGTCGCCCTCCCGACGGCGCTCCGCCCGCTCGTGCTCGGCGTGCGCGAGCAGGGGAGCGAGGTGTCCCTCGACCTCCAGGCCCCAGGTCGGCAGGCAAACCCTCCGGTGGTGCGGCTCGGTCCGCCCGAGCGCATCCCGGCCAAGCTGACGGCGGCGGCGACCGTGCTCGCCCGCACGTCCGTGAACGGCGTTGCCGTGCTCGACGTGCGAGTGCCCGAGTCACCGGCGCTCACCCGAGTGCCACGATGAATCAGCGATGAACCAGCGGTGAACCAGCGCCGAAAAGGCGTCGACCTTGCGATGGGGAATCCGTTCCGATAACTTCTCCCCGTCCGGTCGAGGTTGACATAACTATGAATGTCTAGGTGAGGTCGAGGGTTGCAGGGCCGCACCAGGATCCAGGGATCCGATGTCGAGTGGACTGCGGTGCGAGCATCGTGGCAGGGCAGTGAAGAAGTTTTCGACCACAAGGAGCAAGCCCGCATGGCCTCTGTGACGTATCTCGTCGTCATCAAGGTGATCGGCGTCGGCGGCGGCGGCGTCAACGCCGTCAACCGCATGATCGATGCCGGCCTGAAGGGCGTCGAGTTCATCGCCGTGAACACCGACGCCCAGGCGCTCCTCATGAGCGACGCCGACACCAAGCTCGACATCGGTCGCCAGCTCACCCGGGGCCTCGGTGCCGGAGCGGACCCCGAGGTGGGAAAGGCCGCCGCCGACGAGCACCGCGAGGAGATCGAGGAGGCGATCAAGGGCGCCGACATGGTCTTCGTCACCGCAGGCGAGGGTGGCGGGACCGGCACGGGCGCCGCCCCGGTCGTCGCCGAGGTGGCCCGCAGCATCGGGGCCCTCACCATCGGCGTCGTCACCAAGCCCTTCAGCTTCGAGGGCAAGCGCCGCGCCATGCAGGCCGAGGAGGGCATCGCCAAGCTCGGCGACTCGGTCGACACGCTGATCGTCATCCCGAACGACCGGCTGCTCACTGCGTCCAACGAGAAGACCTCGATGGTCAACGCGTTCAAGATGGCCGACGAGGTGCTGCTCCAGGGCGTGCAGGGGATCAGCGACCTCATCACCACGCCGGGCCTGATCAACACCGACTTCGCCGACGTGAAGGCGATCCTGAAAGACGCCGGCACGGCGATGATGGGGATCGGCTACGCCAGCGGCGAGGGTCGGGCCGAGGCCGCGGCCCGGGCCGCCATCACCAGCCCGCTGCTCGAGTCGTCGATCGAGGGCGCTCGCGGGATCCTCCTCCTGATCTCGGGAGGGAGCGACCTCGGGCTGTTCGAGTTCAGCCAGGCGGCCGAGATCATCCAGGGCGTGGCCCACCCCGATGCCAACATCATCCTCGGGTCGGTGGTCGACGACGCCCTCGGCGACGAGATGCGGGTCACGGTGGTGGCCGCCGGATTCGACCGGTTCGACGGCGCCGCCGCCGTGCGCCGGCCGACCACCCCACGCGGACGAGAGCCCGACAGCGGCCTCTTCCAGCCCCGCAAGGACCCCTTCGGCTCGGCCGACGATGACTTCGGTGACGACGACTTCGACGTCCCGTCCTTCCTCAAGTAGCAGCCGGGCGCCCCGCCTGGCTGCCAACGTGGAGGTGACGGACCGCGAAGGCGGCGACCTCACGGTGCGGCTGCAGTCCAGGTCTGACGTGGCCTGGGCCCGACAGGTCCATGGGGCCACGGTGCTGGTGGTCGACGCCCCGGGTTGCGCCGGTGAGGCCGACGCGCTCGTCACCACCACCCCCGGGCTCCGGCTGGCCGTGCGGGCCGCCGACTGCGGGACCCTCGTGCTGTCCACCCCGTCGACACCATGGACGTCCGAGAACGGCGCGACCGCGGTGGGCGTGGCCCACGTCGGGTGGCGGGGAGCGCGCGACGGTGTCGTCGCCTCGGCAGCGAAGGCGGTGCGGGAGGCCGCAGGAGCCGAGCGGGTGCTGGCGTGGCTGGGACCCTGCATCGGTCCGTGTTGCTACCGCTTCGGCGAGGACGACCTCGACGCGGTTGCGTCGGCCCTCGGGCCGGACGTGCGCTCCACGACCGCAGACGGCGAACCGGCCCTCGACCTGCCGAAGGCCGTCGCCCTGGCCACTGCGGCCGCGGGCGTCGAGCTGACCGGCGTCGACGGACGCTGCACCGCCTGCAGCCTCGACGAGGCCGGCCAACCGTCGTTCTTCAGCCACCGCGCCAGGGGCGACGTGGCCCGACACGGGGTGCTGGCGTGGCTGCGGTGACCGTCCCCGCCGGGCTGGCCGAGCAGGTGGCCGGCCGGCTCACCGCCCTGAGGGCGCTCATCGAGGAGTCGGGACGCGATCCTGCCTCGGTCCAGATCGTCGCGGTCACCAAGGGCCACGGCCCGGAGGTCTGCGAGGCGGCTCTGGCCAACGGCCTCATCGACCTCGGCGAGAGCTATGCCCAGGAGCTGGTGGCCAAGGCCGCCAGGCTGCCGGGGGCGCGCTGGCACTTCGTCGG
>JBKJUI010000431.1:0-3704 GCA_046590775.1 Acidimicrobiales bacterium | reverse complement strand
GCTGACTCCCGGCTGCTCGACGGGCCGGCTGCGATCACAGGCGGCCCGGCTGGTCGTCTACGGGTGCCCAGATCGACGCCGAGGATGCCTCGCACACGGTCGCGTCGATGCCCGGCGGGGGTCGGTGTCGAGCGGCGGGAGGTACCCGTAGACGACAAGTCGGACCGCCTCGTGATCGCAGCCGGTCCCTGGATCGGCCGGGAGTCAGCCGGGGCTGGACCAGGTTTCGTTCACAGATAATCACCAAAGGTGTGCACCGGGACTCTCGCCGCTCCGGGACGTCGCCGGGGACCAACTCCGGGACCGTGGTTCGCTCTGCTGGTCGGGTGCTCAGCGTCGCCAAGCTCCGTGTCGGCCAGGAGGCCTACCAGCTCTCCGGGGTCGCGCAGTCTCTCGACGACTACTACACCGGTGCCGGCGAGGCCGCCGGTGTGTGGATCGGCGTCGGCGCCGAGCGCCTCGGGCTCGGCGGTGAGGTCGCCCCGGACGATCTGCGGGCGGTGCTGGCGGGGATGTCCCCAGGCTCGGGCGGTCTCAGCCCGAACGGCGAGACGATCCGTCCCCACCCGAGGCGGGTGCCCGGGTTCGACCTGACCTTCAAGACCCCGAAATCGGTGTCCGCCCTCTACGCCGTGTCCGACGACCCGCGAGTGCAGGGCGCGATCATCGAAGCCGGTGACGCCGCCGTCCGAGAAGCCCTGGGCTGGCTGGAGCGAGAGGCGGTGCACGTCCGGCGCGGGACGGGGAACGAGGCGTTCCTCACCGACCTCGCCGCCCGCGACCCCGACGCCGCTGCCGCCGCACGGATCCGGACCCTGCCCGGCCAGGGTGTCGTCGGGGCGACGTTCCGCCATCGAACGAGCCGGGCCGGCGACCCGCTGCTGCACTGGCACACTCTGGTCGCCAACCTCGTCGAAGGCCCGGACGGGCGGTGGTCGGCATTCGTCCACCCCGACCTCTACCGCGCCGTACGTGCCGCGGGCGAGGTATTCCAGACCGTCATGCGGGGCGAGCTCACACAGCGGCTGGGGCTCGAGTGGCGGCCCGGGCGCCACGTCCCCGAGATCGCCGGTGTCCCCCAGGCACTGTGCGACCTGTTCTCCAAGCGATCACGGGAGATCGAGGACTGGCTGGATGCCACCGGCATCCCCGACAACCCGGCCGGCCGCCAGCAGGCGGTCCTGGCAACACGGCGGCACAAGCCCGAGGTGGAACACGAACGTTTCGACACCGCCTGGAAGGCCGAGGCCCTCGACGCCGGGTGGGGGCCCGACGCCGCCGAAGCCCTTATCGCCTCTGCCGGTGAAGGCCGGGTACCGGATGTCGCCGAGGTATGGAGGCTCCCCGAACGCGTCGAGACCCCCGCCGGAGCGGTCGTGGTCGACCGGGTGGTGGACCCTGAGGAGTGGGTGACCCACCTGTGCCGGCAGTTGACCGAGACCGACTCGACGTTCACCCGCCCACAGCTCGTGCACGCCGTTGCCGCCCGCATCGGCGAGGGCGCCACGATGGTCACCCTCGAACGTGTCGTGGCCCGGGTCATGGCCTCGCCCGTGGTCATCCCGGTCGGCGACGACGGCGGCCGGTGGTCCTCCACCGAGCTGCTTGCAGTCGAGCGCCGCTTCCTCCACACGGCGGACACCGCCCGGGCGTCGAGGGCACCGGTCCCGCTTCGCTTCGTCGACCGGGTGATCGAGGCGAACCCGACGCTGGGTTCCGACCAGGCCGCGGCGGTGCGCTCGCTCACCGGGACGACCGACGGGGTGGCCGTCCTGGTGGGCCCCGCCGGGACCGGCAAGACCTACACCCTCGACACGATCCGCGCCGCCTACGAGGCCGCCGGGTACCACGTCCAAGGCGCAGCACCCTCGGCCCGCGCCGCCCACGAACTCTCGGTGGGGGCCCATATCTCGTCGTCGACGATCCACCGGCTCCTGGGCTCGTGGTCCCGCGGGTTCGACCTTCCCGACGCCCGCACGCTCCTGGTCGTCGACGAAGCGGCGATGGCGGGTATCCGCGACCTCGAAACCGTCGTCACCGGAACGATCAGAGCGGGTGGGCGGGTGCTGTTGGTCGGGGACCATCGCCAGCTCCCCGAAGTGACTGCCGGCGGCGGGTTCGCCGCCCTCGCCGTCGACCGGCGCGTCGCCGTCTCCGAGCTCACCGTGAACCGCCGCCAGCACCACCGGTGGGAACGCGAGGCCCTGGTCGAGCTGCGCGACGGGCATGTCGCCGCGGCGGTTGCTGCCTACCAGGCCCATGGCCGGATCGTGGTCGCCGAGGACCGCCCCGCCATGCTTGCCGCGGCGGTGGAAGGCTGGTTCGATGCCCGCGGCGAGGGGTTGGCGCCGGTGTTGATCGCCGGGACCAACGACACCGTGAACGCTCTCAACTGCTCCGTCCGCCACGCCCTTGCGGTCCGAGGGCTGCTCGGCGCGTCGGTCGGTACGTGGGCGGGACGGGACCTCGCGGTCGGGGACCGGGTCGTGCTGCGCGTCAACGACTACACCGCGTCGACCACGGCCGGGGCACGGGCATCGGTGCTCAACGGCCAGACCGCCACCCTCACCGGGAGGACCGACGCCGGCGTGGTGGTGCGCCTCGACCACGACCACGCCGAGGTCACCCTCGGCGCCGCCTACCTGAATGGCGGGGGCGTCGACCACGGGTACGCGCTCACCGCCCACCGCGCCCAGGGCGGGACGTGGGACCTGGCGATCTCCGTCGGTGTTGACGGCCTGTACCGCGAGGCCGCCTACCTCGTCCTGTCCCGTGGGCGATACGAGAACTGGCTGGTCCTCACCGCCCCCGAGCTGGGCGCCCTCGACGCCGAGGTCGCCCGCCACGACAGCGCCCTCCCGCTACTCGGCGAGGAGCCCGACATCGACGACGAGCTCAACCGGCGCCTCAACACCTCGCGGGCCAAGGTCCTGGCGCTCACGAGCGACCCCCTTGCCGAGTTGATCGCCGCCATCGCCACCACGCAGGACCTCGCAACGGTGGAGGGCTGGGCCAGCCACGCCCGCCAGGTGGAAGGGCGCGCTACCGCGATCGCCGGCATCGACCCTGCTGTTGCCGGCCCCCGCCTCGAACGCGCCGTGCACACCGCGACCCATGCCGCCGTCGGCCAGAGGGTCAAGGCGTTCGACCGGAACAACATCGGCACCATCGTCGCCCTTGACGATGCAGCCGGGACGGTCCGGGTCGTCTTCGTCGCCACGGACGGCCGGGAAGCGCAGCGGAACATGCGCTGGGACGAAGTCCAGATCACGGAAGGAGATCTCCGGCCGCGGCACCTCACCCCTGAGGCCCAGGCCACGCTGGACGGGTCCGTCGCCCCGGACCGCGAACGGATCGAACGCTGGCACACCGTCCTCGCCGACCACGGCGTCGGACCGGCTGACCGCCACGTCTACGAACGCGCCGCCCGCCTCGCCGTCGACCGCGCTGCCGCCCATCTCGCCGCGGCCCAGCCCGATTGGCTGGCCGAGCGGATCGGTACCCGGCCCACCCGCCCGGCGGCGGCACAGGTGTGGGACGACGCAGTTCACCACCTCGCCGGTCACCGCACCCGCCACCGCATTGACGACCCAAACAGCGCCCTTGGTCCCGCTCCGATCGACCCGACCCTCGCTCTGAGCTGGGACAGCGGTAACCGGTTGATCGCCGAGACGAGGGTCTGGCTCGACACCCACACCCCGGGC
>JBKJUI010000412.1:0-9188 GCA_046590775.1 Acidimicrobiales bacterium | reverse complement strand
CCACCCCGGAAGTACTGGTTGCGGTACCGCTTCTGCCCGGTGACCGGGTCGGCGCCCTCGAACACCCGCAGCTGCCAGTAGCCGGGGCTCCGCTCGCGCATCGAGCCTCTCATCGCTCACCTCCGCCGGCCGCGCCGAAGCTCACTGGCCCGGGTCCAGGAGGCTGCGGTTCTCCTCGACGGTGCCGGGAAGCACCTGCACTTCGATCGCTGCGTCCTCGACCGAGAGGATCATGGCCACGGCGGGACGTGCGTCCTCGCATCCCACGACGGCGTGGTGCCCGGCGACCGGGACGAAGCCGGGCCGGGCATGGCGCAGGTTCGTCCGCACCCGGCCGTCGTCCAGCATCCGCATGAAGTCCACCCAGAGGTCGTAGTGGCCCATCGCCTGCACGTCTCCTCCCGACATTCGGTCGCGGACGGCGTTGCCTTCGAGCGGGGCCCTTCCGTCCCCGGGACGGCCACTGGATCCGACCACGGACGCCACCCTAGCGCTGGATGGACAAGGGAGATGGCCAAAACCGTTTCAGTGGCCGGCATCCAGGTGCGCCGAGCGCCGCCACAACGCTCTGACCTGGGGTTTTGCCGGTGCCCCCGGCAGGACTCGAACCTGCGACGCACGGTTTAGGAAACCGACGCTCTATCCTCTGAGCTACGGGGGCTTGGCTGCTTGGACGGCCGCGACAGGGTAGTGGGAGTCACCCGTGCGGCCTCGGGCAAGGCCGTGTCGCTGGGCTCGGGTTCCCAGGCCGAGGCGTTGGGCAACGGCGGCGGCTCTCTTCGGGTGGTCACGCCGAACTTGCCGAGGAGGTGGGTGACGTGGACGCTGGCCGACTTTCTCGCTGATGTAGAGATCTTCGGCGATCTGGCGGTTGGTTGACTGCGGGCCAGCAGGGCCAGCACCTCGCTCATGTGGCCAGCACGCCGGAGAGCGCCAAGACCCCTTTCAGATCAGCCTCACGGCAGTTCTCGCGCCGCGCCGGACAACGAGGCCGGAGCGCGGCGCTCTACGCCGGTGCTGGCCGTCGGCGAGGGTGCGGAGGAGGTCGGGGAGGAGGCTCGCGCTCGGCTCGACGCCGGGCATGATGGCCAGCTTGGTGCGGCCTTTCCGGGACTCGGCGTTGGCGACGTAGACCTCAGTCATGCCGTCGCCCAGCCGACCTCGAGGTAGTCCTTCCACGAGAGGTCCGCCTCAGCCGCTGGACCCGAGCGGTCAAGACCTCAGGGCCGGTCGGGCGGGGGCTTTCGCTTCGGCTGCCCGAGCGGCCGGTCGAGGTGGAACAGATCGGCGGCGTCGAGCGCCGATGGGGCCAGCAGGTCGGAGGCCACGAAGCGTTTGCGGATGGCGTCCAGGGTCGTCCGCTCGGGCTTGTGCTTTCCGTTGAAGTAGGCCTCGCGGTAGATGACCTCCTTGCCGACGCCGGCGTCGCCGAGGGCGGTGGCCATCTCCTCGGTCATGGCGCCGTTGCCGACGAGGCGGAACTCGCTCGTGGCCAGCGTGCCGAGGAGACCGGGCACGCTCTCGGTGAGGCGGCCCCGAAGGCCGCTCCAGCCCGGCGGGGGCTGGGACAGCGAGATGCGGTAGGAGAAGTTGGGGTAGCTGGCGGCCAGGTCCTCGAGCTCGTCGACCAGGCAGACGTCCTCGATCAGGCGCAGGCCCCAGAACAGCCGGATGGGCAGCGGGTAGCTGGCGTCGAGCAGCTCGCCGGCGAGGGCGAGCAGGGGGCCAACGCCGACGCCGGTGCCGAGCAGCACCAGCTCGGAGGTTGACGTCCTCGGCAGCATCGAGTGCCCGCCCGGGCCCCGGAAGGCGAGGAGGTCGCCCACCTCGAGCGATCCCAGGTACGCCGAGCGCTCACCTCCCCGGACGAGGCGGACGATCAGCTGGAAGACCGGGGCCTGGCCGGGCCGGGAGAGGATGCAGTAGGGGCTGTGGTGGTAGCCGACCCCCTCGACCTCGGACTCGACGCTCACGAAGTAGCCGGGGAAGAACACGAAGGGGCGGCCGTCGGCGACCCGGAACGTGAGGCGCACCGTGCCGGTGGCGTTCAGCTCGGTGCGCTCGATCAGCTCGGCCCGGCGGTCGTAGTGGCGCGACCGCTGCGCCCGGGCCGGCTCGTCGGTCTCGTCGAGCACGGCCGACCGCTCGCCGGGGTCACGCCCGGCGCCTGGGTCGGCCGGCGCCGCCGGGGCCCCCTCAGCCTTGCGCTCGGCGCGCCGGTCTCTTCCGAACCTGGCCATGGCGCGCTGCGTTCAGAACGCCGTGCCGGTGAGCTCGAGGACGACCGACGATGCATCGGGGGCCCAGGGCTGGGCGCCCAGCGAGCACCGGGTCTGGCACGCCGCCAGCTTCCTGACGCCGGTGCCGTCGGCCTTCACCACCGACAGGGACTGGCCGTTGCCGTCGGCGGCGAGAAAGGCGAGAAGGTCGCCGGTCGGCGCCCACGTCGGCGAGGTGAGCCCGTTGGCCCGCAGGCCGGTGGCGCCGTTGCCGGCCTTCAGGTCGAGGATGCCGATGGCCTGGCCCCCGGCGTCGGTGTAGGCGAAGGCCACCCTGTTGCCGTCGGGCGACCAGCTCGGCGCGGCGGCACCCGAGATGCTGGTGCCCACCTTGAGGTTGGTGGCGGCCCGGGTCGTGGTGCTCAGCACCGTCACCTGGCCGCCCTGGGCGAAGGCGATGCGGGAGCCGTCGGGCGAGGACGAGACCGGGCTGGACGGGCAGGTGTCCCGCAGGACCTTGGGCTCGCCGCCGCCGGCCGGCACGGAGACGAGGCGGCGCGACCCGCCGTTCAGGGCGCAGGACACGACGGCGGTGCCGTTGCCGAGCCACACCGGGTCGCCCACGTCGGTGGAGGAGAGGATCAGCTTCTGGTCGGCCCCCTCGACCGAGAAGACCACCAGCTCGGCCACGCCCGGGCGGCTCGAGCGCAGGGCCAGCCTGCCGCCGTCGGCCGACAGGGCCGGGCGCCCGACCCCGATCGGCGTGGTGAGCGCCTTGGCCCCCGCACCGTCAGGGCCGGACAGGCACAACCCCGGAGGCTTCCCCGAGGCCACGGACACGCTGACCACCTGCCCGGTCTTCGGGCGCCACGCCGGAAGCCGCCCGCTGGCGTTGGCCAGGCGCACCGCCGGGTTGGCCACGGCCACGGTGAAGACGCCCGACGGGCCGGCCGGCCCGGCCGGAGGGGGCTGGCTGGCGGGGACCTGGCAGGGCGCCGGGTCGACGGCCAGCACGGGCTGGGCGGCGGCGGCCGGCGCCACCGACGAGGTGGTCGAGGCGCTCTCGGGCGCCGGGACGGGAGCCACCGACGCCGGGGGGACATCGGTGATCACGGTGATGCCAGGGTCGACCACGGTGGTGGTGGTCTCCTCGACCGGCGGGAAGGATGAGGTGGTGGTGGCGTCGGTGGCCACCTTGTCGTCGTCGTCGTTCCGGACGACCACCGCCCCCACCGCCGAGGCCAGGAGGAGCCCGGCTATCCCAACTGCCACCAAGGGGACCGCACGGAGCTTCACGGGACGAAGGGTAGGTTGCGCGCTGCGTCGCTGCGCTCACGCGTAGCGTGGACGCCGATGTGCGGGCGCTACGTGGCGGCCACCCCGCCCAGTCAGCTGGCCGACCTGTTCGGGGTCACCGACGTGCGGGCCGGCGATCTGGGCGCCCGGTGGAACGTGGCGCCGACGCTCGAGGTGTACGCCGTGGCCACCGGCTCCGACGGCCAGCGACGCCTGGGCTCCTTCACCTGGGGCCTGGTCCCTTGGTTCGCCAAGGCCCCCACCGGCGGGGCGAAGATGATCAACGCCCGGGCCGAGACGGTGGCCGAGAAGCCCGCCTTCCGCCGGTCACTCGAGCGCCGCCGCTGCATCCTTCCGGCCGACGGCTTCTATGAGTGGCTGCGCAACGGGAAGGAGCGGCTGCCTCAGCTGTTCGAGGCGGCCGACGGCTCGGTGCTCGGCTTCGCCGGGCTCTGGGAGGTGTGGCGGCCGAAGGACGAGCCTGACGCCGAGCCCCTGCGCACGTGCACGATCATCACGACCTCGGCCAACGACACGATGCGGCCGATCCACGACCGCATGCCGGTCGTGCTGCCCCCCGAGCGGTGGGACACATGGCTCGACCCGTCCCCCCGGCCGGCGGCCGAGCTGACCGCGCTCCTCGTGCCGCCTCCTGACGGCTTCCTGGTCCGCCGGGCGGTGTCCACCAAGGTGAACAACGTGAAGAACGAGGGCGTCGAGCTCTTGCACCCGGCCTGAGGTTCCCGGCGCCCCGGCGCCTAGGCGTCAGAAGGCGAAGCGGCTGGTGAAGCTGGTCAGAACGTCGGGATCGCCCACGACCTCGCCGCCCGTCCCCCGGTTGAAGAGCCGCAGGAGCAGGTCGGCGGCCGGGCCGCGCAGGGCGGCGTCGCCCTTGGCGTGGGCCCGGGTCACCTCGACCCCGGAGCCGGAGGGCACCACGAGCCACTCGCCGGCGGTGTCGGTGCAGTGCACGTGGAGCGAGCCGACCCCGCTGAGGTCGCTGACGCCAGCGGCGGTCTTGGCCGGCACGAGCACGGTGAGCAGCTCGTCGATCCCGTCGGCGGCCAGGGCCGGCTCGATCTCCGGCGTGCGGCCGGCGGCCAGGACGGCGTCGGCCCCGTGGACGGCCAGCTCGTGGGCCATGCGCCGGTGCCAGAAGGCCACGACCGGGGGCTGGCCGGCCCAGTTCCACAGCTCGTCGGCCGGGTCCTTGGCGCCCAGGGCGGCGACGGTGGACGCCGTCATCTCCTCGAACCACTGCACAACGAGCGAGCCGGCCGGCGGCTTGGGCAGGGTCCTGCCGTCGACGGGCCCGCCGGTCTCGACCACCTTGCCCACCATCCGCAGGACCTTGCCTGTGTGGTCGACCAGCCGCTCGACCGTCCACCCCGGGCAGCTGGGGACGGGGGCGTCGAGCCCGGCCTCGAGAGCCGCCCGGGTCATCCCCGCGCTGCTGGCCGGCACGGTGGCGAGCAGGTCGGCCGGCTCCATGACTCGTTCGTACCACGGGTGGTCGCCTTGACCCACCTTGGGCCGGCGCGGACATGCGTTTCGCGCTGCGACCGGTACGCTGCCTCTCGTGGCTCGGCTCCTCCCGATCGATGCCTCCAGGACGGGTCGAACCGGTAGGTTCGGCGAGCGGACTGGGTACCTGTCGTCCATGGGCAGCATCGGCGAAGCCGTGGGCTGATGGACGATCCGCCGGCAACCCCTCCGAGCGCCGCCGAGGGCGGCAGCTACGCCGTGCCACCCCAGATCCAGGCGCCGCCTGACGTCGCCGGCCCGACGCGGAGCGGGCCTCCGGTCGTGCCCCCGGAACCGGCCGACCCCGCCGCCTCCCTCTGGGGCCCGCGGGGCGCTGGCGCCACGCCCGGAGCGCCTGTCGAACCACCGCACCGCTACGGCGGCACCGCCCTCCTCGACCGTCCCACCGTCGCCCGTCGCCCGGTGGTCGCCCCTCCGGTCGGTCCTCTGCCGGCCCCGGCTCCGGCGCAGAGCTGGGAGTGGGGCGAGCGCAGCCACGGCCTGCGCAACGCCCTGATCGTTGCGGCGGCCATCCTCCTCGTCGGCTCCCTCATCGCCGCCTTCGTCGTCGTCCGCAACAGGAACGACGACAAGAAGCCGGCGTCCAACGGGCCACCGCCGGCCGGGCAACCGGTCGACCCGGGGGTCGACCCGGCGCTTGACCCAACGGCGAATGGGGGCGCGACGGCCACGACCGGGCTGCCCTTCGTCGAGCCGGTACCGGTGCTACCGCTGCCGCCGGCCGCGACGACCATCGCACCGGCCACGACCGTCCCGCCCGCCACCACGCCGCCCACCACCCGGGCTACCACACCCACCACGAGGCCAACGCCCACCGTCACGGCCAGCCCGCCCTACACCGGGGGCCCGTTCCCGACCAAGCCTCCGACCACGGTCCCGCGCACCACCACGACCAGCAAGCAACCCGGCACGGACTGAGGGGCGCTGTCGCCGTTCCTCGCCGCCGTGGCGGTGACCGCTGTCGCGGCGGTCCCCACCCTCGGTGGGCCGGCCGAGCTGCGGTGCCGGCTGGCCGACCCGCGCATCGACGAGTCGAGCGGGGTGGCCGCCGCCTCGTGGTCCGACCACGTGGTCTTCACCAACAACGACAGCGGCGACGGCGCCCGGTTCTTCGCCGTTGACGCCCGGACCTGCGCCACGCTGGCCGCCTCGACGGTGAATGGGGCGGCCAGCGTCGACTGGGAGGACATGGCCCGGGGCACGGCCGGTGACGGCACGCCGGTGCTGTGGCTGGCCGACATCGGCGACAACTCGGCCCGCCGCACCTCGGTCGTGGTCTACGAGGTGGCCGAGCCCCCGGCGGCCAGGCCGGGCGGGACGTTGCCGATCCGGTCGCGCTGGCAGCTCACCTACCCCGACGGCGCCGCCGACGCCGAGACGCTCCTGGTCGACACCGAGACGGGAAGGCCGGTGGTGATCACCAAGGATGTGGCTGGCGGCCGCAGTCGCGCCTACCGCGTGCCGGCGTCGGGCTCCGGTGTGCTCGAGCCGCTGGCCCGGATCGACGTGAAGGCGCTCCCGGGCGGCAGCTTCGCCGGCCCGGCCTGGTCGCTGACCGGCGGCGCCACCGCCCCCGACCGCCGCACGGTGGTGCTGCGCACCTACCTGGCCGCCTGGACCTGGTCGGCGTCCCCCGGAGAGCCGCTGGCCGCCGTCCTCGGCCGCCCGCCGACCGAGCTCGACATCCCCTTCAGCCGCCAGCCCGAAGCCATCTCCTTCACCAGGGACGGCCGAGGTCTCTGGGTCACCTCCGAGGGCGCCTCGAGCCCCCTCCACCTCATCCCCCTGGCCGCCGACCCCGCCGGCCCCGGCGCCCAGGCACCGCCGGCGCCGCCGAGCGAGGCGGCTGCGCCCCCGCCTGCCTCGACCTCACCCGGGCCGCAGGCTGCCGACCGTCGTGCGTCCCTCCTCGGCGTCCTGATCGTCGCCGCTGGAGCCACGGTGCTGGCCGCCGCCCTCCTCGCCATCGGCCTCCTCAGGAGGCGCCGCCGCCGGGCCTGACCCTTCACGCCTGCCCACTTCTGGCCCCGGGAGGCCCCAGGACTGGGCAGACCCGACTACCGGCGGAGCTCCTTGAGCGTCCGGGTGGCCAGACCCTCGGCGTCGAGGCCCAGGCGGGCGAGGATGGCGCCGGGCTTGGCGTGGGTCAGGTACTCGGTGGGGGTGCCCAGAACGACGACGCGAGGGGCGGCGGGGCCGGCGTGGTCGTCGATGGCCAGCTCCATGAACTGGCCGGCGCCGCCGACGGCCATGCCGTCCTCGCAGGTGAGGACCAGGTGGTGCAGGCAGGCGTCGGCCACCATGGCCGGGTCGAGGGGGCGGACGACCCGCACGTCCCACACGGTGGCCTGCACGCCTTCCGCCTCGAGCTTGGCCGCCGCCTCCTCGGCCGCCTCGACCATCTTGCCGACGGCCAGGAAGCACACGGCCTGGGCCGGGTCCTCGGCCCGGATGGCGCAACGGGCCTGGAGGCCGGACCCGACCTGCTCGGGCGGCACCTCGCGGGCCACGCCCTTCGGGAAGCGGATGGCGGACGGGCCGTCGAGGGCCAGGGCGGACGGCAGCATCACGCCCAGCTCCTGCACCGACGACGGGGCGAAGATCGTCATGCCCGGCACCTTGAGGCAGAGGCCGAGGTCGAGGACGCCGTGGTGGCTGGGGCCGTCGTCGCCGGTGATGCCGGCCCGGTCGAGCGCGAACACCACGGGCAGCCCGTGCAGGCCCACGTCGAAGGCGGCCTGGTCGAAGCACCGGTTGAAGAACGTGGAGTAGATGGCCACCACGGGCTTCAGGCCGCCCATGGCCATGCCGGCGGCCAGCACGGCGGCGTGCTGCTCGGCGATGCCGACGTCGTGGGTGCGCTCGGGGAAGCGGGCCTGGAAGGGGAGGAGCCCGGTGGGGCCCGGCATGGCCGCGGTGATGGCGTGGATGCGCTTGTCGGCGCGGGCGGCCTCGATCAGGGCCTCGGAGAAGCCCTGGGTGTAGCCCTTGGGCGCGGCCCAGCCGATCGGGGGCCCGGTCATCGGGTCGAACACCGGGGCGTCGTGGAGGTTCTTCTCGTCGTCCTTCTCGGCCGGCGGGTAGCCCCGGCCCTTCTGGGTGACGCAGTGCACGACGATGGGGCCGTCGAAGGTGGCGGCGGCCCGGAAGGCCATCTCCAGCTCCTGCACGTCGTGGCCGTCGATCGGGCCGGTGTAGCGAACCCCGAGCGCCTCGAAGAAGGCGTGGGGCTCGATGACCTCGCGGAGGGCGGCCCGCACGGCGGAGAGGCCGGCGGTGGCGTAGTCACCGACCAGCGGCAGGCGCTCGAGCATCTGCTGGGCCCGCTCACGCTTGCGGACGTAGTCGGGGTGCATCCGGATCTTGCGCAGCGGGTAGCTGAGCCGGCTCACCGTCGGGGCGTAGCTGCGGCCGTTGTCGTTCAGGACGATCACGCAGCGGGTGCCGGCGTGGCCGATGTTGTTGAGCGCCTCGTAGGCCAGGCCGCCGGTCATGGACCCGTCACCGAGCAGGGCCACCACCTTGCGGTCGGTGCCCTCGAGGGCCACGGACATGCCCTGGGCGTAGCCGAGGATGGTGGAGGCGTGGCTGTTCTCCACCCAGTCGTGCTCGCTCTCGGCCCGGCACGGGTAGCCCGACATGCCTGATTCCTGGCGAAGGTCGGCAAAGGCCGCTTGGCGCCCGGTGACCATCTTGTGGGGGTAGGCCAGGTGGCCCGTGTCCCACAGCAGCACGTCGTGGGGCGAGCTGAACACCCGGTGCATGGCGAGGGTGACCTCGACCACACCGAGGTTGGAGCCGAGGTGTCCGCCCGTGACGCTGACCGCCTGGACGATGAACGTCCGCATCTCCGTGGCCAGCTGGTCGAGCTCTGCGTAGGAGAGCCTGCGCAGGTCCGCCGGGCTCTCGATGGTCGGGAGCAACATGACGGGGAAGACGCTACCCGGCACCTGCGCCGTATACCCCCTTCACCGGGGCCGGTCCTATCGTCCCCGGCCGTGGATCGCTTCCAGTACCTGCTGGTGCTCGGGCTGTGCCTGTTCGGCACCCTGCCGCTCGAGCTGGTCCTCGGCGTGCGGGTGTGGCGGCGCCCCGCCCGGCTGGCCCGGTCGGTCCTGCCGGTGGTCG
>JBKJUI010000071.1:0-5220 GCA_046590775.1 Acidimicrobiales bacterium | reverse complement strand
TGGCCACCCGGCTCGACGCGGCCCTCCTGGCCGCCGAGAGCCGGGCCGCCGCCACCGGCCCTGAGGCAGGTGGGTCGTGGCGATGAGCGGTGCCGATCCGAAGCCGACCAAGTCGGCCAAGCCGAACCGACCGGACCGACCGAACAGAACAGCCAGGGAGCCGGTGGCGCTGTCGCCGGAGGGGACCGGTCGGTGGGTGGTGCAGGCCGCGTGGGCCGGCGTGGCCGCCCAGACGATGGCCGCAGCCGTCGCCGTGGCCGGCTCCTGGGGCCGAGGCCCGCACGTCGTCGTCTGCAGCCTCCTCCTCCTCGGTGGGGTGGCGGCCGTGGGCGTCGCCTTTCTGCGGGCGATCGGGCGCAGCCGCACCGAGCTGGTCGACGTCGCCGGGCTGTTCCTCCTCCTGGGGTCGGCGCCGCGCCGCACGCGCCGCTCGCTGTGGGGAGCCGTGGCCGCCTCCACGGTCGTCGGCGTGGCCGCGGCCGCGGCTCGGCCGTACACGTCATTGGCCTTTGGGGTGCTGGCGCCGCTGTGGGCCTACGGCCTGGCCGTGCTCTGGAACGCCCGCTACGGAGCCTTTCCGGACCGGCCCCGGCGCGCCTAGGGTCGCCGCTTTGATGCAGTGGATCGTGCTCGCCCTGGGTCTCACCTTTCCGGGCGCGCTCTCGCTGCTGGACTGCCTCAACCGGGATCCCGAGGAGTTCGAGGGCGGGGCTCCCGACCGGAAGGGGTGGCTGACGTGGCTGGCGCTGGCCGTGCCCTTGTGTGTGGTGGGCGTCGGCTATGGCATCGTGCTCGGCTACTACTACGGGGTCGTCCGCCGGAACAGCCCCATGCGGCGCTAGGAGAGGCGAGATGCAGGAACAGGCAACGGACCGGATGATGGTGCTGGCCTCCCCCGAGCGCTGCCTGGAGGTGGCGCTCGACGTCGAGTGCTACCCCGAGTGGGCCACCGACATCAAGGAGGTCGAGGTGCTCGCCCGCGACGCCGAGGGTCGGGCCGAGCAGGTGCGCTTCCGCACCGCCGCGTTCGGGCGCAGCACCACCTACACGCTCCGCTACGACCACTCGGGGGCGCCGGGGACGCTCTCGTGGAAGCTGGAGCAGGGCGACCTCACCCGCGTGCTCGACGGCTGGTACACCTTCGAGGCCACCGACAGCGGCGACACCGAGGTCACCTACCACCTGGTCGCCGAGCTGCTCCTGCCGATCCCCGGCTTCGTCAAGCGGCGGACCGAGGGCCGCATCATGCACACGGCGCTGAAGGAGATGAAGCTCCGAGCCGAGACCATCCCGTGAGGGTGCTGCTGTTCACGGGCAAGGGCGGTGTCGGCAAGACCACGGTGGCCGCGGCCACCGCCCTGCGGGCCGCCGCCGCCGGCGCCCGCACGCTGGTGATCTCGACCGATGCCGCCCACTCCCTGGCCGACAGCTTCGACCGCACCGTCGGCAGTGCCCCGACGAAGGTGGCCGGGCTGCTCTGGGCCCAGCAGCTCGACGCCACCGAGCGGTTCGAGGAGATCTGGGGCGACGTCCAGGCCTACCTCGTCCAGGTGCTGGGGTGGGCCGGGGTCGACGCCGTCGAGGCCGAGGAGCTGGCCGTCCTGCCCGGCCTCGACGAGCTGTTCAGCCTCACCGCCCTCCTCGACCACGCCAGCTCCGGGGCCTGGGACGTCGTGGTCGTCGACTGCGCGCCCACGGCCGAGACGATCCGCCTGCTGTCGCTGCCCGACGTGCTCGGCTGGTACATGGCCAAGGTCTTCCCGGCTACCCGCCGCCTGGCCCGCCTGGCCCGGCCGATCCTCTCCACGCTCGGCGGGGTCCCCCCGGTGGCCGGCGACGAGGTCTTCGCCGCCGTCGAGCAGCTGATCGGCCGGCTGGCCGGCGTCCGCGACCTGCTGTCCGACACTGCCACCACCAGTCTGCGGCTGGTGGTGAACCCCGAGCGCATGGTGGTGGCCGAGGCCCGGCGCACGGCCACCTACCTTGCCCTCTTCGGGTACCGGGTCGACGCGGTGATCGCCAACCGCCTGCTCCCCGAGGCGGTGAAGGACCCGTGGTTCAAGGCGTGGCGCGAGGCCCACGCCGAGCACTTGGCCTCGATCGAGGAGGGGTTCGCCCCCCTGCCGGTGCTGCGGGCCGAGCTGGCCAGCGAGGAGGTGGTGGGGGAGGACCGGCTGCTCGCCTTGGCCGGCGAGCTCTACGGCGCCACCGACCCGCTGGCCATCCTCCACCAAGGCCGGTCACTGTCGGTCTCCCGCCGTGGTGAGGTGTCGGTCCTCACGCTGCCGCTGCCCTTCTGCGACCACGACGACCTCGAGGTCGGGCGCCGGGACGCCGACCTGCTGGTGCGGGTCGGCCCCTACCGCCGGGCCGTCAGCCTGCCCGACAGCCTGCAGCGCCAGACGGTCGTCGGGGCCGCCTTGGGCGACGGATGCCTGCACGTCGACTTCGAGCCCGCTCGATGAGCGGCGACAGGCCGGCCACAGGCGACCCGGCGGCGAACGGGGAGCACCTCCGGGCGCCACCCGCCGCGCCCGGAGGGCTGGCCGACGCCCTCGGGCACCTCCAGCAGGCGGCGCTCTCGATGGTGGCGGCCGGCCGCTCCGCCCTCGATGTGGCCGAGCGGCTCGCCCGGGATCCGGCCCCGTTGCTCGACCTGGTGACCGAAGCCGCTCGCGCCGCCCGCCCGGGCCCACCGGACCGGGACGCCGCCGCCGACGACGACGACCCGGCTTCGACCGGGGCGGCGAGTCGGCCGGGCCCTCGGGTGCAGCGCATCGTGGTGGCACCGCCGGACACCTCCGTTGCCGAACCGGACGACGAAGCGGGCGATGGCCAAGCCCCCAGATAGCCGCGGCGCCTCGGGGAGCTCCCGATGATCCTGGAGGAGCTCAGCGCCGACGAGCCGTTCCCGGTCGCACTGGCGCTGCACCGGCACCTGACGGTCGTCGTCGGCCTCGGACCCGAGCGGCGGGCCTGGCTGGCGAGCGCGGTGGCCGATGCTCTGGCCGGGAGGAAGACGACGCTCTGGGGCGTGGCTCAGATCGTCGGGATGCGGGTCGACCTGGCCGACCCGCTGGTGGTGCGAGGGACGAGAGGCGTCAAGCCGGTCATCGGGCCCGACCTCTGGCGCTCGGATCGAGTCAACGGGCAGAGGAGGGACGACCTGTGGCCATCGTCGTCGCTCCGCGAGCGTCCCGACCATGACGGCCGGGCCGAGCCGCCGACGCCGACGCCGACGCCGACGCCGACGGCCGAGCCGACGCACGAGGGTGCTTCGGCGGGCCGGCCCGCGCCTCGCAGGCGGTGGAGGCGGGGGTCGGCGGCCGACCGGGCCGGTCCGGTCGCAGGCGCCGGATCGGCCGGAGCTGCCTCTCCGCCCAAGCCTGAGGAGGACGAGCCGCCCGAGGTGCCTCCGGCCGTCGATGTGCCCGATCCGCCACGGCCGGCCATCCTCGATGAGGCCGGACCACCCGTCCCCGGGCGGTTGGTCCTGCCTGCGGGCCCGGCCGCAGTGGCCCCCCTCGGCGAGCCCGCCCAGGTGGCGCCGCCCCCCCGGCCGCCGGTGCTGGACCTACTGGCCCCGGCACCGCTCGGCCTCCGACCAGCGCCGCCGGTGCCGCCCCCGGCGCCCGAGCTCCCTTCTGAGTCCCCGGTCGATCCCCGGCTCGAGCTGCGGGTGGCCGAGATGGCCGCCGAGGTGGCCGATCGAAGCCGTCAGCTGGCGGCGGCCCGGGCGGCTGCGGCCGCCGCCATGCCGGCGGCGCCCGATCCCGCTCCGGTGGCCGCAGCCCTGGTCGAGGTCGAGCGGTGCCTGGCCGCAGACGAGGCCGTCCTGGACGAGGCCCGGCGGCTGGCCGCCCGCTCGGCCGAGGCTGAGGCGGCCGCCGAGGAGGCTCACCTCCCACTGGTGCCGCCTTGGCTGCTGGCCTCGGCCCGCCGGAGCCTGGAGCAGGCCCGCCAGCAGCTGGCCGAGGCCGAGGCCGACACCGAGGTGCCGGTCGACCTGGCCCTGGTGGCGCGCCTCGAGGCGGCGCACCTCGAGGTGGTCAGCCTGGAGGGCGGCGGGCTGCGGCTCCCCGGCTCCCGCCGACGGCTGCACGCCGCACGCGATAAGGAGGCGGCCCTGGTGCGCCAGATGGGGCTGCCCGGCTACGAGTCGCTGTCCCTCCGCCTGGCCCTGAGCCGCCAGCGCGCCGGCTCGGCCGGGCGCCTCGAGCAGGCCGTCGCCGCGGTGACCGAGGCTGCGTCGCTGCTGTCCGAGCTGGAGGCGTCCGGCAACGACGCAGCCACGGCTGCGGCCGCCGGGCGGCTGGCTGCGGTGCGGGACGAGGTCACCGCCTTCCTCGGCGCCGAGCCGACCGACGCGCCCACCGCCCTGGCCGCCCCCCGACCCGCGAGGCCGGAGCTCGTGGCCGCCCGCGTCGCCCTGGCCGAGGCCCTGGCCGCCGTCGGGGCCGAACCCGTGGCCGACCCTGACGAGCTGCCGGGCGCGGCCCGGGCGTGGATCGCCCGAGCCGCTGACCGGGCCGCCGCCGCAACCGCGGCCGCTGTCCCCCAGGACGTGGACGAGGCCGCCCGCCGGGCCGAGGAGGCCGTCGCCGCCGCCCGGGAGGGGCACCAGGCGGCGATGGCCGCGCTGGCTGCAGCCGAGACGGAGGAGAGGGCGCGGCGTGTTGCGGCCGACGGCGCCCATCGCCAGGCTCTGGGCCGCTGGCGCCTGGAGGCCGAGGCCGCCGAGGCCGCGCACCGCGTCGCGATGACGGCCTGGCTGGACGGCGTGGCCGAGCTCGAGCGCTGGTCGGCCGCCAGGCGGGAGGCCGAGGAGGCCCACGCCCGGGCGCTGGCCGAGCACGGCCAGGCCGTTGCTGCCGCCGAGAGGGAGCGGCGGGACCGGCTCGCCGCCGCCCAGCGGGAGGCCCAGCAGGCCTTCGAGGCCGCGATCGAGGCGCGACGAGCCGAGCACGAGGACCGGCGATCGGCCCGAGAGGCGTGGGAGCGGGAGCGGGCCGAGGCCGAGGTCGGTTGGCACCAGCAGGTGGCGGCGTCGGCGGCCGAGCGCCGCGGGCTCGAGGAGGGGCGAGCCGAGGCCATCGCCGAGCTGGCCGCCTGGACGGAGCGGCACGCACCCGTGCCGAACGTGGCCGAGCTCGAGGAGCTGCTGCTCCACCGGATCGAGCCGAGCTACACCGAGGGCCCGGCGGCGGCGGTGCCGATCGT
>JBKJUI010000460.1:0-4249 GCA_046590775.1 Acidimicrobiales bacterium | reverse complement strand
AAGTAGCCGAGGCCCAGGCACATCACGAGGACCGGGTTCATCACCGAGTTCACGTTGTACGGGCAGATGTAGGGCAGACCCATGGTGAGCACGTCGGTCTGGCCCGAGACCGGCACCAGCTGCTGGGCGTGGACCTTGTCCGTGACGATGTCGTGGACGGCGCCGACCTCGCCGGCGTGCACGCTGGTCATGGCGTGCGGCGCCCTGGTGCTCTGGAGCAGCTGGCGGCGGCGGCGCGGCGACAGGACGTCGAGGCCCTTCTTGGCGGCGACGAACGAGACCCGGTCCCTGGCCGTCCATTCCCACTCCCGCTTCTGCAGGAAGGCCGTGGCCGAGGGGAACGCGTCGTTGTTGAGCGTCGTCTCGATCTGGAAGATCTTCAGGCCGGCGTCACGCAGGACCTGGCCCATGCGCCAGTTCGACGAGTGCAGCTCGCTCTTGTGCCGGTCCATGAACGACGTGCTGTGGCGCATGGTGTGCACGTTGTGGTGGTGGCGCAGGCTGCGGTAGGAGGCCAGGCCGGTGGCGGTTGACTTCCAGCCGCCGTCCATGGCCACCAGGTTGATGTTCACGTAGACGATCAGGTCGCTCTCGGCCGCCCGGCGGTTGATCTCGACGTCCTCACCGCGGTCGGTCTGACCCAGGTGGACGAGGGCCTCGGGGTCCTCGGCGTCGTGCTGCTGCAGCTGGCCGGTGGGGGCAAAGGCGTCGTAGACCCGGTCGCCGAGGGCGTGGCGCAGCTCGGCCTCGGTCATCCGCCGGTGCAGGGCGAGCGCAGCCAGCAGCACCACGTCGTCGACGCCGGCGGCGGCGGCGGCGTCGAGCACGGCCTCGATCACCCGCTGGCGGTTGTCGGGCCGCTGCATCGGCGGGAGCGGCAGCGAGATGTCGTCGAAGCAGATGGTGAGGCGCATGCCCGCAAACAGCAGGTCGTGCAACGGAGGGCTGTCGCCTTCGGGGTGCTCCAGCGCGTGGCGGACGGCGGCGTCCGGATCGGCAAGCGCCTCGTGGGGCTCGGGGGCGTAGACCACCCGGCTGCCGACGGGCAGCCGCTCGAGGCGGAAGGTCTCGCCGTGCCACATCAGCGTGGGCGGCGTGGAGCGGTCGACCTCGAGCACGTAGCCGGGCCTGGGCATCAGCGTTGCTTCTCCTGTGGGGCGAAGGCGATCTTCACTGCGCCGCGGGCGCCGGCGTGGGCGGCGTGGTCGATGGCGTCGGCGAAGCGACCGAGGGGGTAGCGGGCCGAGACGAGCTGACCGAGGTCGAGCCGGGCCACGAGCTCAAGAGCGGCGGCGAAGGTGCGGACGTCCTCGAGCCCGCCGGCTCCGGAGGCAGGGCTCAGTGCAGGCTCGACCCCGTAGGCGTACGCACCCTGCAGGCGGATCTGCTGCTGCCAGAGCGGGGTGAGGTCGACGGTGACGGTGGCCGGCATGCCCACCAGAACGATCGTGCCGCCCGGCCGGGTCAGCGCGATGCTCGTGGTGATCGAGTCGGACGAGCCGACGCAGTCGTAGGTGACGTCGGCGCCGCCGGTGAGGGTGCCGTTGTCGTAGGCGAACGAGCCGGTGGCCCGGCGCACGGCCCGCGTCAGCTCGCCTCCGGACACCACCTCGGTGGCGCCGAACGCCCGGGCCAGGCGGCGCTGGCCCGGGTGCTTGGCGCCGACCAGGAGGCGAGCCGGGGCGCCGTGGGCGGCCACTGCTGCGGTGGTGCAGAGCCCGAGGGTGCCGGCGCCGAGGACGGCCACCGTTCCGCCGTCGGTGGGGGTCGACAGGGCGGCGTGGAGCGCACAGGCGGCGGGCTCGACCATGACGGCCGCCTCGTCGGACAGCTCGTCAGGCACCTCGTGGAGCTGGCTCTCCTGCGCCACCAGCACCTCGCTCCACCCGCCCCCCGTGCTGCAGCAGAAGCCCGTCTGGAGGCCACGCTCCAGCCCGCCGACGTGCAGGCGCTCGCACCGGTCCGTGCAACCCACGGCACAGGCCGGGCACCGTGGATCGACGCCACGGGGGCCGCAGCCCAGCACCGACTCGACCACCACGCGCCGGCCGTCGTCGGTCACGCCGACCACCTCATGGCCCGGGGTGAAGGGGAACGAGACCACCGACTCGAACCACCGGCTGCTGCGGCCGTCGACGGTGGCGAGGTCGCTGCCACAGATGCCGGAGAGCTGCGGCCGCACCCGCAGCCAGCCGGGGCCGGGCAGCTCGGGCTCCTCGACGTCCTTCAGCCGCAGCGGACCGACTCGGGCGCCACGGCCGGGCTCGAGCTCGGAGGCCAGCCGGGCGGCGGCGAAGCGAAGCGGCTTGCGCGCCACCACGAGGGCTTGCATCAGACGCCGGCCTTGCGGCGACCTGGCAGCACCAGGCCGGACCGGCGGCTCAGCGGCGTGGTCCTCGGAGCCCCGGCGTCCCGGCTCCAGCTCTCGGTGTGCCAGCCCCGCTTCCGGGCGATCGCCGCCAGCTTGGCCTCGGCGTTCACCGCCACCGGGTGCCCGACGGCCTCGAGCATCGGCAGGTCGCTGGCCGAGTCGGCATAGGCCACGCACTGCTCGAGCAAGAGGCCCTCGGCGTCGCAGTACTCGCGTATGGCCAGGGCCCGGGCCTCGCCCGTGCAGGGCGCCTCGGTCAGCTCGCCCGTGTAACGGCCCTCGTGCTGGCCGAGCTGGGCGGCGACCACCTCGTCGAAGAGAGGCTTGATCGGCTCGACCAGCACGTCGAGAGCCCCGGTGATCAGGATCGTCCGGTGGCCGAGCTCCCGGTGGCGGCGCACCCGGCGCAGCGCGGCGGGGAACGACTTGTTCATCATGTGCTCGGCCCACATGTCCCACACCTCGGCCTCGATGCGGGCCACGGGCGCACCGTCGTAGCGGCGGTAGAAGTGACGGAGGAAGTCACCCCGGTCCTTGCGGTCGAGGGCCAGCAGGCCGGGTCCCTCGCGCAAGGTCTTGGCCACGAAGCGCACCCGGTCGCGCCGCTCCAGGTGGCGGGTGGCGATCCAGCTGAAGGAGTCGACGACGTTGGAGGCGATGAGCGTGTTCTCGAGGTCGAAGGCGGCCAGGTGGCGGTCGGGCGAGAGGATGCTGCGGCGGCCCCGCTCGACCCGGCTGAGCCCGGACTTGCGGCCCGGGGTCATCTTCACCCTGGAGTGCTCGACGACCGCCGGCAGGTAGGTGCCGCTGATGTAGTCGGGCCAGCTGACGACGGCCGGGTCGCACCCGAAGTCGCGCTGGTCCTCCTCGGGGAGCGAGCGGTGGAGGGCGAGCAGCCGGTCGACCTGGAAGATGGCCTCGGTCTCGGTGTAGTGGCCGTACAGCTCGACGTACTCGAGGGCCCGCTCGACCTGGTCCCGGCGCTCCTCCAGCTTGGCGGCCAGCTCGGCCTGGGAGCCCCGGACCGGCAGGGCCTGAAGGATGCGCTCGCCGGCCGAGAGCAGCCGCTCGGCCCGCTTCAGCTGGGCCTGCACCCGGCCCCGACCGGGGAAGCTCCACTCGGGCACCTCGATCGGCTGGCCCTCGGCGTCGTGGATGGGCGTGGCCGTGAAGAACGACCGCACCTGGGCCACCAGCTCGCCGTAGCGCAGCGGGTTCCGGCTGCCCGAGGCCACCTGGTAGACGCTGGGGCCGGCCGGGTCGGGGCCCAGGGCGGCCACGTCGATGATGGCCGCGACCACCAGGTCGACCGGGATGACGTCGACGATCCCCTCGGGGATGCCGGGGAACTCCTTCAGCAGGCCACGGGCGTAGCTGATGATGATGGGGTCGGCCATCCGGAAGCCGCGGATCCACCCGGGCCGGGGCTCGGCCACGGCCGACTCGATGATCGACGGGCGCACGATGCTGACCGGCACGTCGCCACGGTGCTCGAGCAGCGCCCGCTCGCCCAGCGCCTTGGTGTACGGGTAGGCATCGGGCCAGCCGAGCGAGGCGGCCCGGGCCACGCCGGCGTCGACCAGCTTGTCCTTCACCCACTCCTGCCGCAGCTTCTCGGTGCGCTCGGCCAGGAGCGGGACGCCGGCCGCCCCGAGCTCGCGGCGGGCCCGGTCGTGCAGCTCGGCCAGCATCGCCGGGGTGCGGGTGGCGGCATCCAGGTCGGCGCGGGCGCGGCGGGCGGCGGCCACCTCGGCCCGCCAGTCGACGTCAGGGGCGTAGGGGGTTGCGTCGTACGTCGTCTCGTAGGCCTTGCCCCGTCGGGTGCCGGCCACGTACGAGGTGGAGACGGCGACCAGGTGGGCGGCGGGGCACAGCTCC
>JBKJUI010000422.1:0-9690 GCA_046590775.1 Acidimicrobiales bacterium | reverse complement strand
CGAGACCGAGGATCCTCGCCACCGGGACACCGCGGTCGGTGATCACGATCTCGTCCCCACCACGCACCCGCTCGAGCCACTGGCTCAGATGGGCCCGGAGCTCGCTCACGGCCACGTCCATGCCCCAAGCGTACAGACCGATGGAGCTCAGCTGTACAGAGCGGGCCTCGCTCACATTCCCGGTCCCGCCCGCCGATCCTGGTCGTCCCCGCACGCCGGGGCGGGCAAGTCGTCAGCCCAGGGCGCGGCGGCCCGATGCTCCGTCTGCGACGATCTTGGCGATGCGGCCCGCGCGTGTCTCGGGTCTCCGTGAGCTGATGACCCACCAGAGCATCTGCTTGTGGGCCGACGGCGGGAACCCTTTCCAAGCGGTGCGGGCATCCGGGCAGCCGTCGAGGGCACCGGCCAGGTCGTCGGGCTCGAGCAGGTCCTCGACCGCGTCGTACATCGTCCACGATCCGTTCGCCTTGGCCACCTCGACGGCCCGGCGGCCGCCATCGGTCATCCGACCCTGCGCCTCCAGCGCGGCGACGCGCTGCCTGTTCAGCCGGGTCCAGCTGCTCCTGGGCTTGCGAGGCGTCATGAGCTGCAGACCGCGCTCGTCGTCGAGGATGTTCACCGTCGAGTCGATCCAGCCGAAGCAGATGGCCTCTTTGACGAGGTCCTCATAGGCGACAGGGTCTCGCCCGCTCGCCCTTCTCCACGACGCGACCCACACGCCGCGGACCGTGTCGCCGCTACCCGCGAGCCAGGCCCGCCAGGCCGCCAGGTCTGCCGGATGGTAGATGGGGAGGTCGAACTTCCAGCCCGCTGGGTGATCCGACGCCGTGGCCGGGATCGACGCCTTGTCTCGGACCGATAAGGATGTACCCCTATGTCGTCCCTCTGCGATCAGATCTCCATCGCTCCCGGCAGGCGTGACCGCGTCCACGACGCGGTTGGTTCCAGCTTGGTCGGGACGGGCCATGGGATCTGACCAGTTTACGGATGAGTTGGCGCGGTACGGCGAGATCGCACCAGCCGACGCCGTCCAGCTTGCTTACCGGGTGATCCTGGAGCGAGATCCCGATCCTCTGGGCCTCGCCCACTACGTCGCCCTCCTCGAGGCTGGCTCGGTGAGCCGCGACGAGCTCCTGGAGATCTTTCGGACTTCGGAGGAGCGCGTCGAGATGGACATCCTTCGCGGCGTGGCCTCTGGGAACGGTCGCCCAGCTGCATCGCCAGCCGCATGGCCCTCGTTCCCGCCGCCTGGCTACCTGGGTCAGCTGCGCGAGGACTTCCAGCAAATCCTGTCACGCGAGCGGATGGGCCTTCGTCGCACGGACTGCAAGTTCTACCATTCGATCGATCTACCTGGCAGCGAGTCCATTGACGGACCGTGGGACCTGCGTGGAGGCGAGGACGCGTACCTGGGCCACGTTCCCCTCGCCGGAAAGAGGGTTCTGGAGATGGGGCCGGCCAGCGGCTACCTCTCGTTTTGGATGGAGCGGCAGGGCGCCGAGGTGGTCGGCATGGACTGCGGCTTCGACCGTTCCATCGACCTCTTCCCCGTCCCCCTACTCCATCAGGACGACCGCCGGGTGCGACTCCAACACGCCCGGATGATCAGCGACTACCAGCTCGGCTACTGGTACTGCCACCGGCGGCTGCAGTCGAAGGTGAAGATGGTCTACGGCGACATCTACGACCTACCAGGAGACATCGGCGAGTTCGACGTCGCAACGTTCGGTTCGATCTTGCTGCATGTCAAGAGCCCAATCAGCGCCCTCGAACAGGCGGCCCGCCGTACCCGTGACACCATCGTCGTCACCGACGCCTGGTCGGGCAGCGAGGAGTCGCTGATGGACAACATCATGCGCCCGTTCCCGATGGGCGAAGCAGGACGGTGGTGCATCTGGTGGCAGGTTTCGGCGGGGGCGGTGGTCTCGATGCTCCACGTGCTCGGGTTCACGAACACCGAGGTGACCACCCACAGCCAACGGCACCAGTACTCCCACGACGGACGCGCACCTCACGTCGAGATGCCGATGTTCACCGTGGTCGGTCAACGCCCCACCTGACCCAGGGGCCTGAGGGTCGGCGGGAGGTGGCGGGGCTACAACAGGGCGCGCACCGCATCGATGGTGTCGGCGTCGGCAGGGGTCTTGTCGTCGCGGTAGCGGCGGACCCGGGCGAAGCGGAGGGCGACGCCGCCGGGGTAGCGGGTGGAGCGCTGCGCCCCATCGAGGGCGATCTCGACCACCAGCTCGGGCCGGACCACGACGATGTGGCCGTCGCGTCGCACTTCGCGCTCGAGGAGGGCGGCGGTCTGCCAGCGGAGGAGCTCGTCGGTCAGCCCCTTGAAGGTCTTGCCCACCATGACCGGCGGGCCGCCTGTGGGATGGCGCGCCCCGAGATGGAGATTGGACAGCCAGCCCCGCCGGCGGCCGCTCCCCCACTCGACGGCCAGCACGACCAGGTCGAGCGTGGCCACCGGCTTGACCTTGCGCCAGGCGCCGCCCCGGCGGCCGGCCTCGTAGGGCGAGGCCAGGTCCTTCACCACCACCCCCTCGTGGCCGGCGGCCAGGGCGGCGGCCAGGAAGGCGTCGGCCTCGGCCGGATCGGCGGTGGTCAGGCCCGCCACCCGCCAACCGCCGGCCACCCGCTGCAGCGCCTCGGCCCTCACCGCGAGCGGCTCGTCGAGGAGGTCGGCGCCGTCGAGGTGAAGGCAGTCGAAGAAGCGGACGGTGAGGGTGGCGCCGGCCTCTCCCGTCTGGCGGCCGAACCGCGACATCGTGTCCTGGAACCGGTCGGGTCGCTCGTCGGCCGCCATGCCGATCACCTCCCCGTCGAGCACGACGGCCGCACAGGGCAGGGAGCGGACCAGCTCGGCCACCGCGCCCAGGCGGGTCGTCACATCGTTGCCGTTCCTGGTGAACAGTCGCACGTCCTCGCCCTGGCGGTGGGCCTGGAGGCGGGCGCCGTCGAGCTTCTGCTCCACCGAGGCGGGGCCGCCGGCGGCAGGAAGGGCGGCGGCCACAGCCTCCCCCGGCGCTGCCAGCATCGGCTGCACGAACCGGCCCACCTGCAAGCCGATCGCCGCCAGCCCGTCCGCACCCTCGGCCAGGGCGGTGGCGGCCACCGACGGCAGGTCGCCGGCCAGCATGGCGGCCCGCCGGACGGCGGCCAGGGGGAGACCGGCGGCCTTGGCCACGGCGTCGGCCACCACGCCCTCGAGGGCACCCTGACGCAGCTCCCCCAGCAGCAGCCGGCCGACGAAGGCCTGCTCGTCGGCGGTGGCCGCCGCCATCAGGGTGTTGAGGCGGCTGGAGCGCAGGAACTGGGACCCGGCGCCGGCGATGGTGGCGAGCTGGTCGAGCGCCCCGTCCAGGTCGGCGACGGTGAGCGAGGCCGTGGCCGCGTGAGGGACCTCGAGGCCGCCCACGGTGGCCCAGCCGATGCCGATCCGGCCCTGCCGCACCTCGCCGGCCAGGGCGGCGACGACGACGCTCACCTCGTCGGGGTCAAGGCGACGGAGCAGGTCGGCCAGTGCCGCCACCTTGGCCGAGCGGCTGGCCGTCGAGGCAACGGCGGCGGAGGTGGCGACGACCTCGGCCAGGAGCACCGGCTCATCCTCCAGGGCGGCGGCGGGGTTCCGCACGTTCCAGCCCGGGTAGAGCCCCGGGTCATGGGTGAAACTGTCGGTCACATCAAGAAGGTCCTGGGCAACGTCACCGAGGATCGCGAGGTCGAGGCCGAGGGACGGGCCGAGGAGGCCACCGGCGACAAGCCGGACCACGAGACCGTGGAAGTGGTCGAGGACAAGGTCCAGGAGGCCCGAGGCGAGAAGCACCAGGGCCCCGCCCACGAGGCCAACTGACCCTGATCGAGGCCGCCGCCCCGCGCCAGCGGCGGCGACGTAGCAACCTGGGGTCGTGGAACGCAGCGTCCTGGTCGGTGCCGCCTGGCTCCGCTGGGTCGTCCTCGGCTTCGCCGTGGCCGTGACGCTCGGGAACCGGCACCGGATCGAGCACCCGGTGGTGGCCTTCGCCCTGCTTGCCGCCGTGGCCGCCTGGGCAGCGGTGGCCCACCGGCTCACCGTCGGCGAGCGCTGGCGGCAGGCACTGCGGCCCCAGGCGGTGGCCGCCGAGGTGGCGCTGGTCGCCGCCCTCATCGTGGCTGACGGGTTCGTGCTCCAGAGCCGGGCCACTGGCCAGCACCTGGCCGGCGCCATCCCCATCGCCGTCCTGCTCGTCGCCGGTGCCGCGCTGGGTCCGTGGTGGGCGGCCGGCGCCGGCTTCTTCCTCGGCCTGAGCCGCCTGGCCGCTGCGGCCATCGCCGGCGTGCCCGAGGGGCGCGAAGGCCGTGAGCTGCTGGCCTCGCTGTCCACCTTCGTGGTGTGGATGGTCGTCGGCGCCGTCACCGGCGGGACGTGCCGGCTCCTGCGCCGGGCCCAGGATGACCTGGCCGAGGCCCGGGCCCGGGAGCGGGTGGCCGCCGACATGCACGACACGGTGCTCCAGGCGCTGGCCGTGGTCGAGCGGCGCACCACCGACCCCGAGGTGGCCAAAGTGGCCCGCTCGGCCGAGCGCGACCTGCGCCTCTACCTGTTCGGCGATCACCAGGACCCGGGGACGTTGCCGGCCGCCCTCCGGGCCGCGGCGGTGGCGGTCGAGGAGCGGTGGGGCGACCTCCAGGTGTCGGTGACCGTCACCCCCGACGCCGAGGCGGGACCGGCCACGACCCGGGCCGTCGCCGCAGCCGTCGGCGAGGCCCTGACCAACGCAGCCAAGCACGGCGGCGCCCGCACGGCCGTGGTCCTGGCCGACCTGGACGACGCCACCGACGGCCTCCTCGTGACCGTGCGCGACGACGGATCTGGCTTCGACCCTGCCCTCGTCCCGGCCGGCCACGGGCTCAACGGCAGCGTCCACGGCCGGGCCCGCGACGCCGGCGGCGCCGCCGAGGTCGTCACCGCCCCCGGCGACGGGTGCGAGGTCCGGGTCTGCATCCCCTCCCCCGCCAACCTCCGCTGAAGACCGAGGCCTCATGACCGAGATCGTCCACACCACCACCGTCGTCATCGCCGACGACCACCCCACCGTGCGGGCGGGGGTGCGCGCCGACCTCGGTGACCCCCTCAGGGTGGTGGCCGAGGCCGGCGACGCCGCCGAGGCCATCGCCGCCATCGAGCAGCACCAGCCCGATCTGGTGGTCTGCGACCTGCGGATGCCGGAGGGCGGCGGCCTCCGGGTGGTGAAGGAGGTGGCGTCACGCTTCGCCGACAAGGTGAAGGTGGTGATGTTCACCGTCTCCGAGGACGAGGCCGACCTTCTCGAGGCGGTGGCGTCGGGCGCCTTCGGCTACCTCACCAAGGACACCCCGGGGCCAGAGCTGCGCCGGCGGCTCCTGCTGGCCGTCGAGGGCGAGCCGCCGTTCTCGCCCAAGCTGGCGGCGATGCTGCTGGGCGAGTTCCGGCGGGTGGCCCGCAAGGAGACCGGCCGCAACCCCCTGTCGGAGCGGGAGCGCGAGGTGCTGCAGCAGGTGGCCCGGGGGTGCACCTACAAACAGGTCGGCGCCCAGCTGTTCATCTCGGAGAAGACCGTGGAGAACCACGTCCGCAACATCCTCGGGAAGCTGCACCTGTCACGCCGAGCCGAGCTCATCCGCTGGGCGGCCGACCACAACATGTGACAGGCGAACGCCCGAAGGCCACGTCTGGATGATCACCTCGGCCCGGCCCGCCTGATGTTCGAGGCCACGGGAGCTTCGTCTGTCCGGAGGTGAGCCTGCTCACCGTGGCGGTCGAAGATCATCAGGATCTCGACCGGTCCGCCGTAGCCGGCGATCCAGTGCGGAGTCGTGGTCTTGAACTCGGCGGCCTGGCCGACCTGCACCAGGTGCTCGCGCTCGCCGAGGAGCAGGCGGGCCGTTCCCTCCAGCACGTAGAACCAGTCCCGTCCTGGGTGGACCCGTGGCTCGGGCGGCTTCTTCGACGCCGGTATGCGCATCTTGGCGACGACCCGACCGGACGGGTCCGGGTGACGGGTGAGCGGCCAGTGCACCGCCCCGTTCCCGTAGCTGCTGCGGATCGGGCGGATGACGACGTCGTCGTCGGCACCGTCGTCGTCGAGGATGGCGTCGACGGTGCTCTCGAGGGCCCGGGCCAGCTCGGCCAGGGTGTCGATCGCCAGGCGACGGTGCCCGGTCTCGATCCGGCTGATGGTCGACGCGCCGATGTTCGACCGGCGCGCTAGCTCGTCCAGCGTCCACCCCCTCGCTAGCCGGAGGCGGCGGAGCCGGGTCCGGGCAACGTCCTCGATGCGGGTCTCGTGGGCCTCGATCTCTTGCTTCATCGGCAAGATGGTATGCCGTAGCGAAAGGAGCTCATAGCCTCACGGTCATGGCCGCAACCGAGCACCAAAGGCATCACCACGGGCATGTGCACCTGGACGAGGCGGACTGGGAGGCGCTGGCAGACCACGCCGAGCTCGAGGGCGAGGTGCTCCTCGCCTTTGTCACCGACACGGCGGCCTGGGTCGCCGACCTCCGCGGTCCGGATGCGCCACCGGTCCGCCGGGTTCTCGACATCGGCAGCGGGCCGGGGGTCGGGACGTGCGAGCTGGCGACGCGGTTCCCGGAAGCCGACGTCATCGCGGTGGACAGCTCGCCGGCGATGCTCGAGCGCACGTCCCGGCGGGCCGCCGCCCGGGGCCTCGAGGATCGGGTCAGCACCCACCTCGCCGAGCTCCCGGGCGGGCTCGACGACCTCGCGCCGGCCGACGTGATCTGGGCGTCCATGTCGCTGCACCACGTCGGCGACGAGGTGGGAGCGCTGCGCCTCCTCGGCGACCGCCTCGCTCCCGGCGGCCTGCTGGCGATCGCCGAGATCGCCGAGCCGATGCGCGTGCTGCCGGACGACCTCGACATCGGGCGACCGGGGCTCTCCGACCGACTCGATCGCGCCGGCTCGGCGTGGTTCGCGTCGATGCGAGAGGGGCTGGACGGCATGGTTCCCTCGGCCGACCTCCCTTCGATGCTGGTCGCGGCCGGGCTCGTGGTCGCCGGCGAGCGGCTCGCTCGCCAACGCCACGACGCCCCGATCAGCGCCGAGGCCCGTCGGCTGGTGGTCGGACACCTCAGCCGGGTGCGTGGACAGCTCGGCGACCTCCTGGACGACGACGACCTGCAGACGCTGGCTGTGCTGAGCGACGCTGACGACCCCGGCCGCGCCCTGCACCGGACCGACCTGCTCGTGGCGGCCTCCCGTCAGATCGTCATCGCCCGCTCGGTAGGGAGCCCCTGACGCTCTGCACCGCGAGCGCAGTTACAGGTCTTGGCCGCAGGGGTGCCAGCCTGGAAGAGTGCGCACGATGCTGTCCCCCTTCTTCTGGCCGGCAGGGACCGGCGACGAGCCGGCCGGCGGGCCCCCTGATGGCCTCGAGGTGCTCGGCCACGACGGGACGACCTACATCATCGTGGGCACCGACGGCAGGGTCAGCTCGGTCGATCCCACCTCGTCCCTCGCCACCCGCTTCGTCAACTCGTCGCGGCATCAGTTCTTCGCCGGCCTCGTCGCCCTGGCCGAGTGCCGGGCCGAGCTCGAGCGGCCGGACGGCGATGCTCTGCGGGCGGTGGGCGCCCTCCGCCACGACCTCAACCGCATCAACATCGTGGCCCTGGGGCGCCGGTCGAACTGGTGGGCCGTTCTCCTCGACCACCTCGAGGAAAGCCTTCCCTGACCCGAGAATGCCCGGTTCTGGTCTCCGGAGGAGCCAGAAGCGGGCAGTCTCGGAGCGCGCCTACAGTCGGCGCCTTGGAGCTGTGGCACAACCCTCGCTGCTCGAAGAGCCGAGCGGCCAAGGCGATCCTGGATGACACGGGCGTGACGTATGTCGAGCGGCACTACGTCGACGACCCGCCCTCGTTCGAGGAGCTCGACCGGGTGCTCACCGCACTCGGGCTCGAGCCCTGGAAGGTGGCGCGGCTCGAGGAGCCGGTGGCCGCCGAGCTCGGCATGAAGAGCTGGCCCCACGATGATCGGCGCCCATGGATCGATGCGATGGTCGCCAACCCCATCCTCATCGAGCGGCCGATCCTGGTGGCCGACGACGGTCGGGCCCGCCTGGGTCGGCCTCCCGAGGCCATCCAGATCCTGCT
This sequence comes from Acidimicrobiales bacterium, assembly GCA_046590775.1. Classification (GTDB taxonomy): domain Bacteria; phylum Actinomycetota; class Acidimicrobiia; order Acidimicrobiales; family JAUJNH01; genus JAUJNH01. The sequence continues at coordinate 1,551 of JBKJUI010000422.1, read as the reverse complement.
GTCGCCATGACAGGATGGCTTTGACGGCGATATGAAGGCCGGAGGGCTTCAGACAGAAAGGACCTTCACGTGTCCAACAGCGAGAAGCTGAACGTCGGTGACTTCGGCGTCGCCTTCAAGGGCTTCCTCGAGCAGGCGGTCACCCAGGCACCGTCGTCCGAGCCGTTCTTCCGGGCCAAGCTCGCCTCCCACTTCGGGAGTCCGCCGACGAGGCTGCAGATCGTGACCGAGCAGTTCGCCGTCCACAACCACGTGAACGTCCAGCTGGCGGTCAACGCCTACCTGGCCGGCCCGGGTCGTCGACACGAGGTGCTCGGGGTGGCCTCGGACCGCAGGCGGATGGGCGGCATCGCCCTGGGCGACCTGGCTGCGCCACCGAACGGGGGGCTGATGGGGGGGAGCCCCCAGGAGGGGCCGATCGACTACGTCAACCTGCCTGCCGGGGACGACGAGAAGATGGCCTGCGTGCAGTTCGGCCTCTACCTGGTCGACGACGGCGGGACGCCGCTGGCTGTTCTCCTGCAAGGGCCGAGCGGCTACGGCCAGAGCAATGTCGCCGTCGAGGTGATGGCAGCCGAGCGCGAGGTGGCCGAGCAGCTACTGCGCGACGTCCGGGAGGGCATCCGAAGGCAGAACGTCTACCGGGGGCGGGTCGTGTCGCTCTCCCAGCCGATGCACGGGCCGTTGGCGGTGAAGTTCCACCACCTCACCCCCGTCGACCGGGACGACATCGTCCTGCCGGCCGGGGTCCTCGAGCGGATCGAGCGCCAGACGATCCGCTTCGCCCAGCTCAGCGAGCGCCTGCGGGCGGCGGGCCGCCACCTCAAGCGGGGTCTGCTCCTGTGGGGCCCGCCAGGGACCGGCAAGACGCTGACGGCGATGTACCTCGCCCGGCAGATGCCCGACCGCACCGTGCTGGTGCTGACCGGCCAGACGCTCGGGCTCATCGAGACTTCGTGCGCCATGGCCAGGCTCCTCCAGCCGTCGACGGTCATCCTGGAGGACGTCGACCTGGTGGCCGAGGAGCGGACCCGGCAGAGCACGGGGACCAACTCCATCCTCTTCGAGCTGCTCAACCAGATGGACGGGCTGGGTGACGACGCCGACGTGCTGTTCGTGCTCACCACCAACCGGCCGGACCTGCTCGAGCCGGCACTGGCCTCCCGGCCCGGCCGCATCGACGAGGCCATCGAAGTACCCCTTCCGGATGCCGACTGCCGATCTCGGCTGCTCGACCTCTACGGCCGGGGGCTAAAGCTCGAGCTGTCCGACCGCCACCGCGTCCTGGAGCGGACCGAAGGCGTCAGCGCCGCCTTCATCAAGGAGCTGCTGCGCAAGTCGGCGATCTTCGCCGCCGAGGCCAGCGAGGCCGACCCCCTCGTGGTGACCGACGCCCACCTCGACCAGGCCCTGTTCGACCTGGTGGTGGAGGGGGGCGACCTGACCAAGGCCCTCTTGGGCGTGAAGCCCTCCAACGGCCGCCGGAGCGACTGCGGGTAGGCCGCCGGCCTGCTTGACCGACGGGGGGCAGGCGGGGAATCGTGGCTGCAT
>JBKJUI010000274.1:0-3785 GCA_046590775.1 Acidimicrobiales bacterium | reverse complement strand
CCACCGAGTCTGGGGCGTTGTCATCTGAGGCGGCGCCGCCGGGCGGTGTCGCGACCCGAAGACGCACCGTCACGGGACGCTCGGAGCAACGTAGATGCCTGGGCCTGCTGGTTCACTCGGACCTCCGGAGATGCGACTCTCGTGGATGGGGTCCGCTACCGGGGACCGGAGCAGCGTCGACTCCTCGCCGGAACTGCAGGCGCTCACGGGCGGGGCCAGCCAACTCTACGTCGCTTCAAGCCTCATCAGCTGCAATGAGCCAGGGACCCTTCACGTTCAGGATCCTGGGCAGGATTTCGTCAGTCACAGGCCAAGCCCCGCTGCCTCAAGCGCGTACCACATTCCAAGAGCTGCGCTTCTACCCCGGTGAACGTTCGTGGAAGCATTGTTGGCCACTTTGGCCGCCGCTACACAGACGACCCCGAGGCAGGGCTGGGGCCGAGGAAGGGCGATGATGACAGATTGCGGCCCGCCTGAGCTCAGCCGCCGGATGGTCGTGGAGATGTGGATGATCGGTGCAGGGCGTTGTTCATCCTGGCCTCGAGGACGGCGAAGTCGAAGGGTTTGCCGACGAAGTCGTCTGCTCCCTGTTCGAGGCTCTCCAGCTCGGCGTTCTGCTGCTGTGAACCGGTGATCACGATCACGGGGACGCGATCGCCGCCCGGCAGCTCGCGGAGAATGCGGAGCACGTCTGTGCCAGGCATGTCCTCTAGGCCGAGGTCGAGGAGGATGAGGTCGGGGAGCTGCTCGACGAGGATGGCGAGGGCGGCTGCGCCTGTGGCTGCGAGAACAATGTCGTACCTCTCGTCGAGTGTCTGCGCGGCGAGGTCTCGCAGGCTGGCGTCATCCTCGACGACCAGCACCCGGGCCAGCCGGTGCCGAGACTTCTTGTCCTCGTACATGGCGCGATCGGCGCGGCGCATGAGCTCCTCGACCGAGACCGAGCCGTCGGTTCGCGGCTCGAGCCAGGCCACGCCCACACTGAGGGCCAAAGGGTAGGCGCCCTGCCTCGGCAGTCCCCGGCGCAGGGTGGCGACGACACGGTCGACGGCGTCCTTGGTGGAGCTGGTCTTCTGGTCGATGAGGATGCAGAACTCGTCGCCCCCGACCCTGGCGATGACGTCGGACGATCGGAGGGTCCCTCGGAGGAACGTCGCCACTTCCACCAGCGCCCGGTCTCCCACGTTGTGACCGTAGGAGTCGTTGATGGCCTTCATGCCGTCCATGTCGATGAACAGCAGGGGCACGGCCAGACCTGCTCGCTGGGCAACCTTGCACAGGTGGTCGGCCAGGCTGATGAAGCCCCGCCGGTTGTGGAGACCGGTGAGGTCGTCGACGAGCGCTTCCTCGGCCAGCTCCTGCTGGAGCTCGACACGGTCGGTGATGTCGATCGCCGTCCCGCGCAGATAGGTCGAGGTCCCACGGTCGTCCCGGTCGACCTGGCCTCGGCTGTGCACCCACGTCACTGTTCCGTCAGGCCGGACCACACGGTGGTCGAACGCGAAGCCCCCGCCGGAGTGAAGCGCGGCGTTGATGGCTGATTCGGCGGTCACCCGATCGTCGGGGTGGATGTGAAGGAGGTAGCCCGGGTAGGTGGGGACGATGTCCGCCGCTTCGACCCCGAAGAGGCGGCAGAGCTCCTCAGACCAGGTGACGTGGTCTGCGGCTATGTCCCAGTCCCAGCTCCCCAGGCGGGCGATGCTCTGTGCCTCGGCCAGTCGACTCTCGCTCGTTCGCAGAGCGTCGACGGTCTGCTCCACATCGGTGACGTCCTGGGAGGTGCCCGTCAGCCGGACAGCGCCGCCGGCGTCGTCGCGCGTGACGTCCCCTCGGGCCCGCAAGAGGCGGATGGTGCCGTCGGGGAGGATGACCCGGTGGTCGAAGCTGAACGACTCGCCGGTGGCGGCGGCCTTGCGGATGGCGGCGTCGGTCAGGTCCCTGTCGTCGGGGTGGAAGGCGGACAGGTAGCCGTCAAAGGTGCGGGGCCGCTGGTCTGGCTCGATGCCGAAGATGCGGCAGAGCTCGTCGGACCACGACAGGGTGTCGGTGGTGACGTCCCACTCCCAGCTGCCGATCCCAGCGACGCGCTGCGCAGCGGCCAGCTGCTCAGCAAGGCGGCGGTGCTTGGCCTCACTCTGGCCCGCCTGGTCGGTTGATGCCTGCAGCTCGGCACGGGCCTGGGCGTTCAGCAGATAGGCAGCGGCAACGTCAGCCAAGGTCTGTGCGGCCACGAGGGTGTCGTCATCCAACGCTCCCGGCTCGTCCCGGTAGAGGTCGAGAGCGCCCAGCCGGGCATCCCCGTCACACAGGGGGAAGGTGAACACCGCCACCAGTCCACCTTCCAGCGCTTCGGGGCCGAACCGGGCAAAGCGGCGCTCCGTGCGGAGATCGGGAACGGTGACCGCACGTCCCGTCGCGTTGGCCAGCACCCACGGTCCCTCACCCAGGTCCGTCTGCATCTGCTCGAACCGCATCGCCAGATCACTCGAGGCGGCGACGTACCGGGGAAGCAACCCTGGTGTGATGAGTGTCACCCCGGCAGCAGACACCGGCAGGATGTCGACGATCCGCACCACCAACCGATCCAGAATCTCCTGAATCGGGAAATCCGTCAGCATCGTCCCCGCGAACTCGCTGAGCACCCCCGAAAGCTGCACCTCGCTCGGCATGACCTCTCCCAAATGGGACGATTACGTAAGCCGCGGGTTGTGGACGGTAGAGGGAATTCTATCGCACCCGATGTCTATTGGGAAGCCTCCACCGTACAACGAGCGGGTGTTGACTCGAAACCGGAGGCTTCACCGCGGTCCCGAGCCGTCGCTCAGGCAGTCGCCCATGGGGGGTGGGCCCCGCCGGGCGAGGACCGCCTGCAGGGTCAGCGCCGTTCGCCGGCGTGGAGATGTAGTCGTCCATATCGGCGTCCAGCACCTGGGCGGGCTCATCGCTTCGACTGTCCCCTGGCCTCGGGCACAGAGGTGGTCGTACTCAGCCATCGGCACGGGCGTCAGATCCCGTAGCCGCTCATCGGCACGGCCCATGGCCAAGGCGGCGTCGCTGGTTGTCGGTGTCCGCCCAAGGCTCAGCGGCCAGCCACACGTCGAGGGCGTCGCGGCCCCCACCGACGTCTCGTAGCGAGAGGTGGCGGGATCAATCTCGCCGAACAGGGCCGGCACCGTGGTCTCGGGCGGGTGTTGACAGGCATCGGCACAGCGGGCTCCTCAACATCTGCCGTACACCCCCTCTGAACTGGACCTATGTAGTGGGCGCTGCGGGGCTCGAACCCGCGACCGCCTCCTTGTAAGCGTGAGAGAGCCAGTTCGGCGAGTGGCATCGAATCGCAAACATGCAGGTCAGATGGGGTGCGGGCGTCCGTCGAGCACCGGCTGGTACCCCCTCGTACTGCCCCGCCGATTGACAAGGATTGACAAGGACTGACAAGATCCGGTGCCGCAGCCCGTGCTCATGGGCGCCGGAAACGCTCCGGTCACTCTCCCTGGATCAGCGGTCTCAGCCGTTCCAGGAGGCGGCAGAGGGCAGGCAGCTGCACCAGGTCTTTGGCTCGCCCGGCGGCGGCGTCCTCGTCGCCCAAGAGCGGGGGCCCTCGTCGACGGAGGGTGGTGGGCGTCGCCGGGCCGCTCTGGCTGCACCCGCTATCGCCGCAGCGGCAGCCCGGCGATGCTCTGCGCAGGCTTGGCCAGGGCTGGTGACCGGTTCCGGACCAATGGGCGTCGTGGCCGATGGGCTACCCGCAGGTGGCCTCGTTCACCCGGCGCCGGCGGCCTGCC
>JBKJUI010000192.1:0-6892 GCA_046590775.1 Acidimicrobiales bacterium | reverse complement strand
TGTTGAAGGCACGAGCCCGAAAGTGGTCGGCCTCGTCGGGCAGAAGCTCCAGGGCCCGCTGCGTCGCGTCGAGCGCAGCGACGTGGTCCCCCATCTTGTACAGGAGCGCGCTGCGGTGCACGAGCGCTCCGCCCTTCGCCGCACCGTCGAGCAATTCCTCGGCCCGACCGATCTGCTTCAACCCGGCTCGGAGGCTCCCGCCCCACCCGAGGCTCCGACCGTAGATCAGGCGTGCTGCTCCCTCGAGCGACGGCTCGCCGAGCCCCCCGGACAGCGCGAGCGCTCTTGCCCCCAGGATCCGGGCGTCGGCGGCGTCCTCCCGGTCCAGAGCAGCCGTTGCCGCATCACAGCACGCCCTGCACTCGACCAGTGCGGCCTCACGCGAGGAACGGCATGGCGCCGGTGATCGCGCGAGCCGGCCGGCATCGCTGGCTGCGCCACCAGAAGTCCGGCTCATCGATCCCGCGCCTCGAATCCGGTCGATCCTGCACTGGTCGCCGCCCATGGACGATACTGCGCCCTGGCCGCGATACGGCGGGGTGGCGCCCACGACGACGAACAGGGAGGCGACCTGTGTCGCACCGACGAGATGCACGTCGCACCAGCTACCTGAAGGCCGTGGCCAGGGCCGCACCCGGGCGATTCCGGGTCCGGACGTCCCCGACCGGCCTCGACGACGTGCTGTACGACCCGGGCCGACTCGTCTGCGCCCCGCCTCCCGGCGCCGACGGGCACGTGGACGTCGACCCGGTTCTGCTGGAGACCGCGCAGGCGCTCATCCGCTCCAAGCTGGAGGAGCTGGGAGGCACAGGATCGGGCGAGTCCAAGCCACCAGCGGAGTCAGGGCGGCTTCGAGGCATCTACGAGCCGCAGATCAGCGAGCAGGCGCCGCAGCAGGGCGAATCGACCGAGCCGCGGGCGCCGGCGGGTTGCCGGGAGCTGCGCCCTCGCATCTTCGATCTGCCAGCTGGACTCGACTCCTGCGCCCTCGCCGAGGAGCTGCAGGGGAGGTGGCGGGACCAGTGTGCGCCGATCTACTACTCGCTGACCCAGCAGAACGCTCAACCGGGTGAGGACCCCGAGGCCGGGCAACCTGTCCAGGGGCTGCACACCGACGAGACATCCCCGCCCGGTACCGGGCCGGGTCACGGCATCGTCATCGCCGTCATCGACACCGGCATCGACAGGTCAGCGGTCAGGGCGGGCATGCTCTCGATCCATGGCAGCACCGATGACGAGCTCGACGAGCTTTTCGATCCGACGGTGGACCCGCCGGCGCCGCCGCTGCTCGGGCCTGCCGCCGGCCACGGCACGTTCATCGCCAGCCTGATCACCTGCGTCGCCCCCGGTGCTCTCGTCCGTTCCTACCGCGTGGCCGACCCGCTGGGCTTCTGCGACGAGGAGGTCATCGCCGCCAAGATCCTGCTCGCCCTCGGCCAGGGCGAGGACGAGGACAAGGTCCAGGTGATCAACCTCTCTCTCGGCGGCTACCCCTTCGCCGACCAGCCCGGGCTCCCGACGCTTCGAGCGTTCGCCGTCCTCGAGGCGGCCATCGCACAGATCCCCGACGACGTCGCCGTCGTCGCCGCGGCCGGCAACTGCGGCAGCCCCGAGAAGTTCTACCCGGCGGCCTTCGACGACAGGGTCATCGGCGTCGCCGCCCTCGACGGCCGGTACCGGCTGTGGGACCACAGCAACTACGGCGACTGGGTGAAGGCCTGCACATCCGGGGTCAACCTCCGCGGCCTGTTCGTGGCGGGCAGCGAGAACCCCGTGTACGACACCGACAGGAGGCCGGAGACCTGGGCGGACCCCGTCAACTTCGCCACGTGGTCCGGCACGTCCTTCGCAGCACCGCTGGTCGCCGCCCAGATCGCCATCCTGGCGGCGGAGTTCCCCGAGCTGACGGCTCGACAGGCGGGGGACAAGCTCCTGGCGATGTCGAAGGCTCACTCCGGCACACTGCCCTGCGGCAAGCGGATCTGCGTGGACCTTCCCGGCCAGACCTGATCCGCGGGTTGCTCGTTTTCGGCACCATCTTTGTATCTGCCGGCGCGTATCAGGTGGCCCGGAAGCTGCTCTAGGTAGGAGCAGTGGCGCCCCGTCAACAGCGGAGGATCCTCAAGGTCCGGCGGCGGCCGGCGGCACCGCTCGAGCCGAAGAGCAGCCGACCCAAGGAGCAGACGACATGTCCGACAAGACCGTTGAACCGTTCGCCGCCATCAAGCGGGCCCCCCTCCTGAAGCCGGGCGAGGAAGACCCCGGGTTCGGGGAGGTGCAGGGCTTCCTCGAGCGGTTCGGCTACCTGCAGCCCCACACGTTCAAGGAGAGCCAGGTCGACGAGACGACGGCCGAAGCCCTCGCCGAGTACCAGCAGCAGCACCACCTCGCCCCGACCGGTCTGTTCGACGAGCAGACCAAGGAGCAGATGACCACCCACCGGTGCGGCCTGCCGGACCGCAACGACGGGGTTGCGTTCGCCACCATCTGCTCGTGGGCGAGCCCGAACCTCACGTTCGCCTTCGAGGACGGGACGGGCGATGTCGCCGGCAGCGCCGAGCTCCAGGCGGTGCGCAACGCCTTCGCCACCTGGAACGCGGCCGCGCCGATCACCTTCACGGAGGTGGCGACCACCGAGAAGCCCGATGTCGTCATCGACTGGCGCCCGGCCGCCGACCCCGATCACTCCATGGTCGGGGGCGTGCTCGCCCATGCCGACTTCCCGCCCGGTTGCAGCGTGGTCACGAACACCTTGCCCAAGCCGGTCCACTTCGACGACTCCGAGCACCAGTGGGTCATCGGGTCGACGCCGAACGGCTTCGACGTCGAGACGGTCGCCCTTCACGAGATCGGGCACATCCTCGGCCTCCTGCACTCCGACGTCGCCGGCTCGGTGATGTTCCCCACGGTGTCGTCGAACTCGACGAAGCGGGCCCTCACGGCCGACGACCTCAGCGGGATCCGCAAGCTGTACCCGGCGAGCCGGCTCGCTCCCGGCGCCTACACCATCCGCCAGAAGAGCAACGGCCGCTTCCTGGACGCTCACGAGATCGCCGACAAGGACTTCCGCCTCGTCACCCGCCCGGCCCAGAACAACGACACCCAACGCTGGGAGCTGGCGTCGGCCGGAGCCGTCTACACCATCCGCCAGAAGAGCAACGGCCGCTTCCTGGACGCTTACGAGGCCGCCAACGACGACTTCCGCCTGGTCACCCGCCCGGACCAGGGAAACGACAGCCAGCGCTGGGTGGTGGTTCCCGTCGGTGACGGCAGCTTCACGATCCAGCAGCTGCGCAACGCCCGATTCGTCGACGCCCACGAGGGCCCCGAGAACGACTTCCGGCTGGTCACCCGCCCCCCGCAGGAGAACGACACGCAGCGCTGGCTGCTCGGGGCCGCCGGCACGAACACCTTCACCATGCGCCAGAAGAGCAATGGCCGTTTCGTCGACGCCCACGAGGTCACTGCACAGGACTTCTCAGTGGTCACCCGCCCGAACCAGAGCAACAACACCCAACGTTGGGTCTTTGGCGAGGTGGGTGCCGTCTACACGATCCGCCAGAAGAGCAACGGGCGCCTCGTCGACGCCCACGAGGTCCAGGACCAGGACTTCGCGCTGGTCACCCGACCGCCCCAGAACAACAACACTCAGCGCTGGGTGATGCTGCCAAAGGGCGAGGGCAGCTTCACCATCCAGCAGCTGAGCAACGCCAGGTTCGTGGACGCCTACGAGGCCGCGCCGAACGACTTCTCGGTGGTCACCCGCCCCGCCCAGAACAACGACACCCAGCGCTGGCTCGTCGGCCCGGCCTGACCGATCCGTTGCCCGCTCCGGGCCCCGGGCCGCAGGCGCTCCACCCCTGTGGCCCGGGCCTCAGTCGTCGGGCTGCCGGGATTCGAACCCGGCCGCGGCCCGGCCACTACCCGGTGGCGGCGGCGGGGCCCTGTTCGCCCCGGCGACGGGCAGCGATCATGGACTCGGTGGCTCGGACCACCATCTCACCCGACTCGCTCGTCCCGCCGATCACGGGCGCCACGCCGATCGAGGCCCTCAGCGACCCGCGGACGACGCGAGTGGTGCACGCGGCGCCGACGATCTCCGTCAGCGAGTCGGTTACGACGGTCACCCCTGCGATCGGGCCACTGGGGAGCAGGACGGCGAGCTCGACCGGGCCCCAACGCCCGACCGCGTCGGTTGTCCTCAGCCGCTTGACCACGACCGCGGCGAGGTCGGCGAGCACCTCGTCCGCCCCGTCCTGGCCCAAAGCACGGGCGATGTCGCCGAGTCCGTCCAGCCCGACCAGGAGGAAGGCGCCCTCCGGTCCGTAGCGGGAGCAGCGCACCAGATGCTTCTCGAGCTCGTGCTCGAGGCTGCGGCGGTTGAGCAGCCCCGTCAGGGGGTCGTTGTCAGCCAGGTTGTGCAGATGGGCCGTCAGCGTCCGAGTGCGGTCCCGCTCCATGGCGAGCTTCGCCTCGAGCGCGTTGATGTGGGCGCCCTCGGCGGCCGCAACCCCTGGCTGGCCGGGAGGGGGGGACGCCGGGACGGGCACCGGGTGGCTCCAGGTCAACGATGCGCTGGGAGCCCCGGCCAGAGGCTGCCCGGGGTCGACGATGCGGTGGCGGGCTCCGCCGTCCCGCTTGGCCTCGTACATCGCCATGTCGGCCTGGTGGACGAGCTCCTCGGGGATCTGGTCGGCCCGCCCCGCGAACGCCACCCCGATGCTGGCCCTGGCGTCCATCTCGCCGGTCGACAGGACGAAAGGCCGGCGGAAGGAGGCGGCGACGCGGGCGGCGATGGCATTCGCGCCCTCCGGCGCTGCTGTCACGTCCTCGCAGAGGATGACGAACTCGTCCCCGGCCAGCCGGGCCACGGTGTCACCGGCTCGGAGCATCCCGGTCAAGCGGTCCGCGACGGCGGAGAGGAGCTCGTCCCCCACGAGGTGCCCGTAGGCGTCGTTGACCAGCTTGAACTGGTCCAGGTCGACGAAGAGGAGGACCACCATGCTGTCGGTCCGGCGGCCCCGCCGGAGACAGTGATCGAGGCGCTCGAACAGGAGGGTCCGGTTGGCCAGACCCGTCAGGGGGTCGTGCAGGGAGGTCTCACGGGAGCGGTCGGCCAAGCGCTGGAGGTCGTCACGGGCCCGGGCGTTCAGTATGTAGGCGGCGGCGACGTCAGCGAGCGTCTGGGCCGCCGACATGGCATCGGCGTCCAGCGGCCCAGGGGTCGCACGGTACAGGTCGAGCGCGCCGAGCCGCCCTTCGCCGTGCCGGAGGGGAAAGGTGAACACCGCCGCCACGCCGGCCTCGAGCGCCAGCGGGCCGAACCTCGGAAAACGCGTCTCCTCGACCAGGTCCGGCACGCTGACGGCTTCACCGCTCTGGTACGCCATGAAGCAGGGCCCCTCGCCGAGGTCGGTCTGCAGCTGCTCGAAGAGCAGGGCCTCGGCGTTCGAGGCCGCGACATAGCGCGGATCGCTGCCGGGCGAGATGAGGGTCACCCCGGCGGCGGTGACGGGCAGGACGCCGACGATGCGCTCCACCAGATGGTCGAGGATGCCCTGAATCGGAAAATCCGTCAGCATCGTGCGGGCGAATTCACTCAAGACGCCCGAAAGCTGCTCTTCGTTCGGCACGATCCTCCCCGCACAGCAATGTGGACAAGAGCCGCGGGGTCCGGGCGACGGATAACATGAAGCAACGGCTGGAGGAAATGGTACCTGAGCAGAGGAACCTGCATCTGCGATTGTGCCGACGTTGACGGAGCGTTCACCTGCTGCACACCCGGAGGGAGGCTCAGCTGCACCGGGTCGGTCGCGACCGCCGGCGTGGCTGCGCATCTTCTCGGACGCCGCCTCCGGGTGATCGGCAAGGATTGAGCTGTTCAGGTTGTAGAGCCGGGGCGGGGTGCGATGCCGCTCGATCACCTCGACACCACCTTGCTCGCGCTACACGCGCTTGACGCCGCTCGGGCCTACCTACGTTGGAGCGTGTCGATCGCACGCCCCTCCGCCCGACGAGTTGGCGCCGGTCCCTACGGACCGCCCGCGGACCGGGCTGAACTTGATGTGGCGGCCGACCGGTGGCTCGATACCCTCCTGCAAGGCCTCAGGACAGAGCTGGAACCCACCGTCCGCGAGGACCTCCGCCTCGGGCAGGCGCCTACCGACCGGCCGCTCGACCAGCTCGTCGTGATGATGGCCCCGCCCATCCCCCACCCCTCACCCTGGAACGACAGCATCGGCCCGTTCTACGACGCCGCCGGCGTCCGCCACCTGCTGAGCGTCACCCGCCAAGCCCTGGCCCAGCAAAGCACCCGCCGCGCCATCCTCGCCCTGGAGACCTCGGACGGGCACCTCCTCTACCCGACGTTCCAGCTCGATGAGCACCGCCGGGTCCTGCCCGGCCTCTCCGACGTCCTTGCCGCCGTTCCAGCTGGCGCCGTCGATGACTGGACGCTGGCCTCGTGGCTCAACCGGTCGGTGCTGGCCGAGCTGGGCGGGACCGTCGTCGCCCACCTCCAGCGTGGAGGGGACCAGCCCCGGCTGTCCTAGGGCCAGGGCCGGGGCCCGCTGGGCCGCGTGACCCGCGGCCGGCCCGTCCGGCTGTCCCCTCCCGGTCACAGCCGTCGACCGGTGGACGGTTTCCCTGCCGGCGCGCTTGGCGCAGGGACCCAGCTGTGGCGCTGCCACCGCGCCGACCGAAGACCCTGGTGGTTCTCCTCCGACGGCACCGGCCGCTTCGATCTGCCGTTGCCCGACGGATCCTGCTACCTGGCCGACGACCCCCTGGTCGCCCTCATCGACGTCATCAGCCAGGGCAGCGTCGACGGGCTCACCGTCACCCCACCTCCTGCGCCCAGCGCCGGGTCCGCCGCCTGCCCCTCCCCTCCCCC
>JBKJUI010000404.1:0-5337 GCA_046590775.1 Acidimicrobiales bacterium | reverse complement strand
GGGCGAGAGCCGCTCCAGGCGCCGGTGGGGGCGATCAACACCGGCACCAACCTCGTCCTAGCCAGCTTTCTGCTCCTCGGCCTGGCCACGCTCCTGGCCGCAGGAAATCTGCTCACCACCGCACTCACGCTGGGGGTCGAGGGCATGAGTCTTGGGCGGATGCCGCTGTTCAGCTGGGGTGTGGTGGCGGCGGCCGCCGGCAGCCTGCTGGCCACCCCGGTCTTCCTGGCCAGCTCGTTCATCCTCTACCTCGACCTGCACTTCGCCGGCTCGAACCTCTTCACCGACGGCCGGGCCTCGGAGCTGGTGTGGCAGAAGGGGCTGTGGCTCTACGGTCGGCCCGAGGCGCTGCTCTTGCTGGTGCCGGCCCTGGGCGCCGCCTGCGACATCGTGGTGACCGCCGCCCGCCGGCCCCTGGCCGCTCCGCCTGCGCCCCCGCTGCCGTCGCGCCTTGCGGCCAAGGCCCCGGCGAGCCTGGCCCACCCGCCCCGTGGCCACGTGCTGGCGGCCGGCGCCCTCTTTGCCATCACCGGGTTCGCCCTCCTCACCTGGGTCCAGGACCGGCACGGCATCGACGCGATCATCCTGCCCACTGCCAGCGTGGCCACGTCGCTGGTGGCGGCCGCCGCCGGCCTCCTCGTCCTGCTGTGGCTCAACACGCTGCGCCCCCAGCACGGGAGAGACGGGGGCGGTTCCGAGAAGGTCAAGCCCAGCCTGGCCCTCGGCTTCGTCGTCGCCGCCCTGCTGGTCGGGATCACGGCGGCCCTCAACGCAGCCATCGCCGGCCTCGCCGGGGTCGACGGCAAGGCGCTGAGCCAGGGGATGATCGACCTGGTCACCGTGGGCATCCCCACGCTCCTCGCCTTTGGCGCCCTGCACCACTGGGCCAAGAAGCTGTTCGGGGTGGGCCTGTCGGTGCCGGTCGGAGGGCTGGTCCTCCTCAGCTCGCTCGGGGGCACCCTGGCGCTGGGCATCGGCCAGTCCATCGCCGGCTACGCCGGAGCCGACGGTCAGGTCAAGGAGGCCACCGGTGACGCCCAGGTGGGCTTCGCCGTCGCCCAGGCCGGCCACGTCCTGCTGCTGCTCGCCGGGATCCTGGTGGCCCTCGACGTGGCCCGGGCGCTGGCCACCGGCCGGCGCAGGCCAGCCCAGGCGCCCGACCTGGCCGACGGGGAGACCCTCGAGTGGGCTGCACCCAGCCCACCGCCGGCCTCGAACTTCACCGAGCTGCCCGAGGTCCGCTCCGAGGCGCCGCTCGGCGATCTCAGGGCCCAGGCCCCCGAGAAGGCCAAGGCGACCAAGACGTCGAAGTCGACCAAGAAGGCGTCCATCACCACCGGGAAGAAGAGGTAGCCGTGGCCGCGCCGTTGGCCCTGCCCCCCGCCGCCCAGGTGCTCGTGCGCACCCGGTCGCGCAACGCCGTCGTCGTGGGCGCCGGCCTGTACGCCCTCGCCGCGCTGCTCTTCATGGCTGCGCTCATCGGCGCCTACACCACCTTCCGCGCCGGGGCTTCGCCCTGGCCGCCCGAAGGAGTGAAGAAGGAGAACTACTTCGGCACTCTGCTCCTCGGGGGGGCGGGGATGCTGATGGTCACCGCCGAGTGGCTGGTGTGGTCGGTGCAGCACGGCATCCGCCGCCAGACCGCCCAGGCCGGCGGGCTGGCGGCCCTCCTCCTCCTCGCCATGCTGAACGGCGTCGCTTTCACCGTCGACGAGGCCGGCTACGGCGCCAGCAGCCACGCCTACGGGGTGCTGTTCTACGCCTTCATGGTGGCCGCCGTGGTCACCCAGGTGGCGGCCCTCGCCGCCTTGGCCGCCGGTCTCGCCCGGGTCGCCGGCCGGCAGGTCTCGCCCTCGGAGCCGCAGCTGGCCCGAGCCATGTCCATCGTCCTCCACACCGCCGCCCTCACCTGGGTGATGGTGTGGGGCGCCCTCTACGCTGCGTCGAGGTGAAGCACCCGTGCTGAGCGCAGTGGCCAAGGCCTACCTCGTCCTCGCCGCTCTGGTGGGGGCCTTCGCCCTCTTCTACATCGACCCCCTGAGCCTCGGTCCGAAGGGCGGGGGTGACCTCTTCGGCGGGACGCTGCTCGTGGTGACCGCCCTGGCCTGCCTCGCCTTCGCCGTGGTCACGAGCCTCCGTTCGGTCACCGACGCCGAGGCTGAGCCGCCCACCCCCGACGACGCTCCGCCTCCCTCGGTCCGCGCCGTCACCGAACCCGGTCCCGCCGTCGGCGCCTCGGCCTTCCCGTTGGTGGCTGCCCTGGGCCTGCTCCTGGTGGGCGTGGCCGCCGCAGCTGGCTCCCTGGCCCTCTACCTCGGGGTGGCGCTGCTGCTGGTTGCCGGTGGCGGCTGGCTGGGGCAGGCCTTCGCCGAGCACCCCCTCACCACGGCCCGCCTCGGCGACCGGGTGAGCCGGCGGGCCACGAGCCCCTTCACCTATCCGGTCCTGGCCGTGCTCCTCGGCGCCGTGGTCGCCATCTCCATCAGTCGCGTCTACCTGACGATCACCGAGAAGGCCGCCATCGTGGTGTCCGGCCTCGTCGCCACCCTGCTGTTCCTCGGCTGCCTGGTCCTGGCCAGCGGCAAGGACGTCGGGCGCCGTCTCACCGCCGGCCTGGCCGGCCTGGCCCTGGTGTCGGTCGTCGGCGCTGGCGCCGCCTCGGCGGCGCGTGGCGAGCGCACCATCGAGCACCACGAAGAGGGAGCGGTCACCGAGGTCGACATCCGGGCCGAGGGCATCCAGTACGACAAGACCGACCTCACCCTCGTCGAGGGGACGGTGCGCTTCACCTTCGAGAACGAAGACCCGAAGGAGACCTACCACAACGTCGGGATCTACTCGGCCAAGGAGGCTGGTGCGCCGTTCGCCGCCCTTCTCCCCATCCCCGGCGGCGGCACCCGGCAGACCAAGATCATCGACACCAAGGTGGTGGGGCTCGAGCCGGGCGGGTCGTACTGGTTCCGCTGTGACTTCCACCCGGCGATGATCGGGATGCTGCACGTCGAGGCGGCCCCGCCCGAGGCCAGCGAGCATGGCGGCGGCGGCTCCGAGCCCAAGGCCCACCCGTGATGCGAGTGCGCCAGTCCTCGACCCGGCGGATCCTCGGCGTCGCCGTCGCCCTGGCCAGCCTCGCCGTGCTGGGCGCCGGCTGCGCCAGCGACACGCCGCAGACCATCCTCAAGCCCGAGGGGCCGTTCTCCCAGTCGGTTCACGACCTGATCAAGCCGGTCTTCATGATCGCCGCGGTGGTGTTCGTCTTCGTCGAGGGACTGATCGTCTACGCCGTGTTCCGGTTCCGGCGGCGCAGCGACGACGACCGACCCGAGCAGATCCACGGCAGCACCAAGTTCGAGTTGGCCTGGACCATCGCCCCAGCCCTCATCCTGGTGTTCGTCGGCGTCATCACCGTCAGCAAGATCTTCTACCTCGACCGCCAGTTCAAAGACGCCCTGCAGGTCCAGGTCATCGGCCACCAGTGGTGGTGGGAGTACAACTACAAAGACGGCGACGGCAAGACCGTGGTGGCGACGGCCAACGAGCTGCACATCCCGGTGGGTCGCAAGGTGCAGCTCAACCTCACCTCAGCCGACGTGATCCACAACTACTGGCCGCCCAAGCTGGCCGGCAAGGTCTACGCCATACCCGGCCGCCAGAACCACATGACCATCCAGGCCGACCGGGCCGACTTCTACTACGGCGAGTGCGCCGAGTACTGCGGCCTGTCCCACGCCAACATGCGCCTGCGGGTGGTGGCCGAGGCGCCGGCTCAGTTCGACCGCTGGATGGCCGCCAACTCCGTCACGCAGCTGGCCAAGAGTTACGAGCTGGTGGCGGCCAAGGACGTGGAGACGGCCACCGAGGAGGAGAAGGGCTACACGCTGTTCCTCCAGAAGGGCTGCTCCGGCTGCCACGCCGTGAACGGCGTGGCCAAGGGCGCCGTCGGGCCCAACCTCACCTACTTCAACTCCCGAGCCACCTTCGCCGGGGCCATCTTCGGCAACGACGACGAGAACCTGCGGGCCTGGCTGCGAGACCCGCCGTCCGAGAAACCCGGCTCGCTGATGCCCAAGCTCGGGTTGTCCGAGGGCGAGATCTCCTCGCTCATCGCCTATCTCCGCACCCTCGGCGACCCCGGCCTCCGGGGCGCCCCGGTCCCCGCCGGCGTCGCCGCCGGCCCCGCCACGCCGTAGACGAGGAACCAAAGCCTTCATGACCTCCCTCCTCGAACCTCCCGTCGTCGTCGCCGACGACCCCCGCCCGATCGCCTCGGGGCTGCTGAAGCGCCCCAAGGAGACTGCCGGGTTCTGGGGCTGGATCACCTCGATCGACCACAAGCGCGTCGGGATCATGTACGGCGTCACCGCCATGGCCTGGTTCGTCGTCGGCGGGTTCGAGGCCCTCCTCATCCGGCTCCAGCTGGCCTCCCCCAACGGCCGGATCCTCGACGCCAACGCCTACAACCAGGTGTTCACCATGCACGGCACGACGATGGTGTTCCTGGTGGTGATGCCCTTGGGCGCCGCCTTCATGAACTACCTGATCCCGCTGCAGATCGGGGCCAGGGACGTGGCGTTCCCGCGGCTGAACGCGCTGTCGTACTGGCTCTTCCTGTTCGGAGGCCTGTTCCTGTACTCGTCGGTGTTCCTCGGCGGCATGCCGAACGGCGGCTGGTACGGCTACGCCCCGAACACCTCGATCGTCTTCTCGCCGGGCCACAACATCGACTTCTGGATCGGCGGCCTGCTGATCACCGGCATCGCCTCGACGGTGGGCGCGGTGAACCTGATCGTCACCTGCCTCAACCTCCGGGCGCCCGGCATGGGCCTGTTCCGGATGCCGATCTTCACCTGGATGGGCCTCATCACCCAGTTCCTCCTGCTGTTCGCCCTGCCGGTCATCACCATCGCCCTGTTCCTGCTGATGTTCGACCGCAACTTCGGGGCCAACTTCTTCAACCCGTCCAACGGGGGTGATCCGGTGCTCTGGCAACACCTCTTCTGGCTGTTCGGCCACCCCGAGGTGTACATCATGATCCTGCCGGCCTTCGGCATGGTCTCCGAGGTCATCCCGGTTTTCAGCCGCAAGCCCCTCTTCGGCTACAAGGTGATGGTCTTCTCCGGGATCGCCATCGGCTTCATGGGCTGGGGGGTGTGGGTGCACCACATGTTCTCCGTCGGCCTGGGCCCCGTCTCCATCACGGCCTTCTCGATCTCGACGATGTTCATCGCCGTCCCCACGGGCGTGAAGATCTTCAACTGGATCGGCACGCTGTGGAAGGGCTCGCTCCGTTACACGACGGCGATGATGTTCGCCATCGGCCTCACCGCCATGTTCACG
>JBKJUI010000362.1:0-15831 GCA_046590775.1 Acidimicrobiales bacterium | reverse complement strand
CAGCACCACCACCGTGCCCGGAGCCAACGTCCCGTCGGCGAGCCGAACGCGGAGGCCGGCGACGGTCACCCCGGCCACACCGGCGCCGTCGAGCTCGGCCACCGCCTTGGTCGTGGTGGCCGTCCCCAACACCGGACGACCAGTTTCCGCCGCCGCTCGGGCTGCGGTGGCCACCATCGCCGTCTTACCGAAGCCGGCCGGGGCCAGCACGCACCGGACCGCTGCGCCCGGGCCGGTCAGCACCTCGACCGCCTCCCGCTGATCCTCCCCAACCACGGCCGGGCATCGACCGCCGCCGCCACCACCACAGCCGGCAACGGGTCCCGCCCGGCGGCAGCAAGGGTGTCAAGCAGGCCGAGGACGGGTCCTCGAGGTTGCGGTGGGCGACAGTCGACCACTCCGCCAACCTGACGCCCGGCTCGTCGCCTGTTGGCGTGAGGCGCACCACCAGGTCCGAGGCCAGGAACCGGTCGACGTGCCCCTCGATCTCCTCCAACGTCAACCGGCCCGCCGCCAACGCACACACATGCTCGACGACATCAGCCGTCGTGAACCGGGGGCTGTGCCCGCACACCCCGGCCTCCGGGTGAAGCAGCAGAGCGGTGATCTGCCCGTAGCCAAGAGGACGAGCGGTCCGCTCACCGAAGCAGACCCGCTCGTCCAACGCCCGGCCCACGGGCAAGCCGGCGTCGGCGGCCTCAGCCTCCCACCGGCCGACCAGCCGCGCCGGGGTGAGCCCCTTGTCCTTGGCCACCCGGGTGGCCAGCGACGCCGCGTCATCGGCCCGGGCCCGCTGACCCGGGTCGGTCAGCTGGTCGGCGCCGACCGCGGCCAGCTCAGCCTCGATCTGGGTCGTCCGCTTCGAGAAGACCCGCAGCTCGTCCCTGGTGAACCCGTCGATCTCCCTCGTCCCGCGCCGATCCGGGCCCCACGCCACCCCTAACCGGGCCGTCAGCGCCCGTTGCACCTCGGCCTGGTACACCGACCCCGCCGCCCGGGCCCACACGAACAACGGCCGGGCGTCCAACGCCACCACCCGACCATCCACCCGCCTCGTCAGATTCACCGCCAGACAATGCGAATGGACCTGCGGATCGCCCTCCCGCGAGGTGCGATGCACGAACCCGGCCACCGCCAACCCCTCGGTCGCCACCACGGTGCGGACCCCGGCCACCTGGCGGCGAGCCACCGACCCCCTCGCCTCCAAGAAGCCGAGCGCCGCGCCCACCGCGTCACGGTGGGCGCCCATCACCACCGAATGAACATCGTCGCTGCCCAACGCCCACAGCACCGACACGCTCTTCGGCGCCGAGAACGTCAGATCGATCGCCCTCACCTCACGATCCCGCTGCTTGGCCACCAGATTCACCCCGGTCGCCGGGTGGCGCCCATCGATCAACGACCTGAGGTCATCGGCCTCCACCACACCCTCCAGGCCCAGCTCGCTCGCCCAGCGGCCCGCCCACACCCCGGGCGCCTCCCCGACTCCCAGGTAGTACTCCTCCACCCCGAGCGCCACCGACCCGATCAGGTACTCGGCGTTCCCCAACTTGGTCACCGTCAACACCGACGACCACCACCCCAGCTCGGCGACCGACCAGACAGCCGCTGCCCAAAGGCTCGAAGTACGGCAGACACTTGCCACCCCTCCGGGGAGGCACCTGCACCAGCCCCCGCCGCGGTCACGAGTCCGACCAGCCCAGGGCCAGCGGAGGCTGTCCAGGCACCGCACGATGGCTGCGGCCTCGGGGCAGCGTTGGCGAAGACGGCAGATCCTCCTGACCCTCGGGCTCACCACCGTCTGCCGTGCCTGGGGGCACCGTCCTCGGCCGATCAACACACGGCCGCTCGACGATCAGCCCGGGGATCGGGGCGAGGGTGTAGGCAGCGAGACCGAAGCGGCCGCTCGGGCCGCTGCGCTGCTCGAGGCGGAGCAAGCCGTGCCGGCGCAACTGCGCAAGGGCGTTGGCCGCGGTGCTCGGGGCCAGGCCCAGCCGGTTGGCGACGAGACGAGACGACGTCGCCGCAATGAGGCGATCGTCATCCGCGGTGGCGTCCAGCGCAACCCCCTCCAGGACAACCCACGCCGTCGGCGTCAGCTGGCGGCGCAGATCCCTGCTGCCGTCGGTGAGGACGAGCCTGGTCGGCGGCTCCGGCCTTCGAGGAGGCTCAGGCCGCACCACGGTCGCCGCCGGTGCCTCGCTCCAAGCCGTCACCGCCTACGTGCCGGGGCACGATGCCGAGGAACTCCAGGATGGCGATGCGCGGGATGCGCAGGGCACGCCCGAGCCGCACGGCCCGGAGCCCTTGGGCCCCTCCCGTCGCTTGCCACAGACGGACCAAGTCGTAGAGCTTGTTCTTGCTGACCCGCAAGACCCTCGCGGCTTCGGGAACCGTCAGGGCGATGGGGAGCTCGTCGATGGACCGGACCAGCCTGTCCTCAGCCATAGACGAGGGAGTTACCCACGTGTCATTCGCGGTGTCAAGGCCCTCCCGAAGGCGCAGGAGACCACCGCGTACCACTGCGCACCAGCGCGCACCAACGGACACTTGGCGGCAGAACTGTTCACACGCCCGAAACAATCTGGCCGCGGCTACGGCTGGGAGACGCAACCCCCAACGCAGAGCCGATGGACACAGCATCACGACCGATCACGGGGCCGCTGCGGTCAGGCGGCACCGCGGATCCTCTGCGCAACCACGGGCAGCGGCACGCCGCCCGTCCGCGTCGGACGCACCGCTGGGCGGTCAGGTCACCGTACGGGCGCCACAGCCAAGGCCAGGTTCCTGGTCGTGTCCCGGCGGCGATCCTGGACTCGAGGTGCCGCCCTGAAGCTACGACGCAGCGCGATCGAGGAGGTGCCGCCACCTGGACGGCGGCCCGGGGAGGGGCTGGACATGGACGACGTCACCGTCGACGTCGACCACGACCGCCACCGCCACCGCTGAGCCGGCACCCACCAGAAGGTGGCGGCCGGAGACGACAGCTCGGGGATCCCGGGCGTCATCGACGAAGCCCCAGGGGAGGCCGGTCTCGTCCATTCCGTTCAGGTCGACGCGCAGATCGATGTCGTCCATGGGCACTCCTCACGTCCCATGGTACGGGTTGAGGCGCCGCTCACGGACCGAGGAAGCCAGGACCGACAGGCCGTGATCCAGGTCGGCGAAGCCGATCGTGACGTGGGGTGTACGGAACGTGGGCAGAAGGGTGAGGTGCTCGTGCAGGAGCGCCGCGGGGTCGTAGACCCGCAGCGCCTCGAAGCGGCGCAGCTCGTCCCTGGCCAGATCGTCGATGCCCTCCTTGGTGACGGCGTAGAAGCCGGACACACCGAACTCGGACCAATCGGGGAAGCGGCGCCGGAACGCCAGGGCGTCGAGCCGATCCTGGTCGGCCTCACCTGTGTCGCCCCGCACGAGCGCCACCACGTCATCGGGGAGCGGGGCCCGGCGGACGCGGGGAACGCGGTCAGACACGCACGTCCAAGCCGAGGGCTCGGCGCATCAGCTCGGCCGCCTCACCGTCTGTTGCTTCGATGAAGTGGGCGTAGACGCCAAGGGTCGTGGTGGCGTTGGCGTGGCCGAGGCGGCCGCTCACGGTCCGCAGGGGCACGCCTCCTGCCAGCATCGTTGTGGCCATGAAGTGCCGGAGGTCGTGGAACCGCACGCGGTCCAGGCCCAGGCTGTTGCGAATGACGGTGAACGTGCGCGTCACCTTGTCGGGCCGCAGCGGCGTGGACCCGTCCGGGGCGTGGGAACAGACGAAGGCGCCCTCGGCCACAGAAACAGCGAACTCCGCGGCCCGCTCCTCGGCGGCCCGGCGGTGGGCCTGCAGCTCGTCGAGGGTGGCGACGTCGAGCCGGAGGCGGCGGGCGGCGTGGGTCTTGGTGTCCTTCTCCCCCACCCGGCCGCCCACGTCGGTCAGGGCCCGGCGGATCGTCAGCGAGCCAGCCGTGAGGTCGATGTCACGCCACCGCAGCGCGCACAGCTCGCCTCGCCGGGCGCCGGTGGTGGCGGCCAGGAGCAGCAGCAGGGCAAAGTCAGCGTCGTAGGCCCGGGCCGCCTCGAGCAGGCGGACGACGTCGGCCGGCTCCGGGGGGATGACCTCCGTGCGCCGGACGGGCGGCGGCGACGTGCGCGGGATCGGTGACTCGTGGATCCATCCCCATTTCACCGCCTGGCCCATGGCCCGGCTGAGGATGGCGTGGACGTGGCGGATGCTGGGCGCCGACAGCCCTTCATGGCGCTGCAGGGCGCGGTAGAAGCGGTCGATCTCGCTGGCCTCGACCTGGCGCACCGGGCGATGGCCCAGCGCCGGCCGGATCCGGGCCCGGATGATGCGTGCGTACTCGTGCGCCGTCTTGGGAGCGAGGTCGGCCGACGCCAGCTCGAACCACGCGTCGAGCAGCTCGCTCATCGAGCGCTTGCCGGGCGGGGCGTTCGGCTGCTCGACCGCCTCGACGTAGAAGGCGGCGAGCACCTTCTCGGCCTCCCGGCGGGTGCCTCGGAACGTGCGACTGGCCTGGCCGTGCTGGCCGGTCAGCGGGTCGCGGCCGACCTGCACCCGCAGCTCCCAGTACCCCGGCCGCTTCTCCCGAAGGGTCCCCCTCATGGGTCGACAGGGTACCCCAGTTTCAGGGACACTTTCAGGGACACCCGCCTTCGCGACCGCTTGCGAAGCCGAGAAACCCGCAGAAACACTGGAGCCCGAGGAGGGAGTTGAACCCTCGACCTACGCATTACGAGTGCGTTGCTCTGCCACTGAGCTACTCGGGCGGCGGCCTCAGAGCATGGCACAGGCCCGCCAGGCGCCACCGCGCAGATCTGTCACGTGCCCGAAACCTCCGAGGAACAGCTCGGCAACCTTGCTCCACGAGGCTGAACCTCGTCCTGACGAAAACCTGAACGAGGAGCTGGTCTATGGAGCTGAACGCAGGCGACACCGCCTGGGTGCTGGTGAGCGCGGCGCTGGTGCTCTTCATGACGCCAGGGCTGGCGTTCTTCTACGGAGGAATGGTCCGAGCCAAGAACATCCTGGCGATGCTGATGCAGAACATGTTCTGCATGGGCCTCGTCTCCGTGCTTTGGGTGGTGCTCGGAGCGAGCCTGGCCTTCGGCGACGATGTCGGCGGCGGCCTCCTCGGTGACCTCGGGCTGGCGGGGCTGACCGACGTCACGTCGATCGCCGGCCTGACCACGCTCACCATCCCGCCCCTGCTCTTCCTCGTGTACCAGATGATGTTCGCCATCATCACCCCGGCGCTGATCACGGGGGCCACGGCCGACCGCCTCAAGTTCGGCGGCTACGTCGTGTTCATCGCCCTCTGGTCCCTGCTCGTCTACGCCCCGCTGGCCCACTGGGTGTTCAGCCCCAACGGTTGGCTGTTCAAGCTCGGGGCCCTCGACTTCGCCGGGGGGACGGTGGTGCACATCAACGCCGGCATCGCCGCCCTCGCCGTGATCCTGGTGATCGGCCGCCGGCGGGGCTGGCCGAACGAGGCCATGCCGCCCCACAGCCTGCCGCTCACCATGCTCGGCACCGGCATCCTGTGGTTCGGTTGGTTCGGCTTCAACGCCGGCTCGGCGCTGGCCGCCAACGGCCTCGCCGCCCAGGCGTTCCTGAACACCCACGTGGCCGCCGCGGCCGGGATGTGCGCCTGGCTCCTGGTGGAGAAGGTGCGCGACGGTCATGCCACCACCCTTGGCGCCGCTTCGGGCGCGGTGGCGGGCCTGGTGGCCATCACGCCCTGCGCCGGCTTCGTCACCGCCCTCCCGGCCGTCTTCATCGGCACGGCCGCCGGCGGCATCTGCCTGCTGGCCATCAAGCTGAAGACCAAGTTCGGCTACGACGACGCCCTCGACGTGGTGGCCGTCCACCTGGTCGGCGGCATCCTCGGGTCGATGCTGCTCGGCATCTTCGCCGACAAGGCGGTGAACAGCGCCGGGGTCGACGGGCTGGTCAACGGCGGGGGCCTCGAGCTGTTCGGCAAGCAGCTGGTGGCCGTCGGGGCCACGCTGGCCTTCTCGGGGATCGTCACCTTCATCCTGGCCAAGGTGATCCAGTCCACCATCGGGCTGCGGGTCGACGAGGACGATGAGGCAGTCGGCCTGGACACGACGCAACACGCCGAGACCGGCTACAACCTCTCGGAGCTCGGGAGCATGGGGAGGACGGGCTGATGCAGCTGATCACCGCGATCGTGAAGCCGTTCAAGGTCGACGACGTGAAGCAGGCCCTGAAAGACGCCGGGGTCGCCGGCGTCACGGTCTCGGAGGTCCAGGGCTTCGGCCGCCAGCGAGGGCACACCGAGGTCTACCGTGGCGCCGAGTACACCATCGACTTCGTCCCCAAGGTCCGGGTCGAGCTGCTGGTGGACGACGGCGATGTCGAGCGGCTGGTGGAGGCGGTGGTCGCCGCCGCCCGCACCGGCAAGATCGGCGACGGCAAGGTGTGGGTCACCCCGGTCGGCCAGGCCGTGCGGATCCGCACCGGCGAGCGGGGCGCGGAGGCCATCTGACACCCGAGCGGCCTGACCCCGACGCTCCTACGGCGCTGGGATGAGGCGCAGCAGGAGGGCCGACAGGAGGAGCGCCTCGTTCGGGTTCCGGACGAGGTGCTTCTCGGCCTCCCGGATGGCGGCGAAGACCGCCGGTTGGGCCCGGCCGGCGGCGAGCCGGTCGCGGTAGGCGCCGGCCAGCGTGGCCAGACCAGCCTGCAGCTCGTCGGTCCGCACCCGGCGCACCTCTCGCTTGTGGCGGTCCTCCACCTCCTTGCGTCCCCGCTTGCGACCGGCGATCTCGTCGAGCCGGTCGAGCTCGGCCAGCTCGGCGGCCTGGCGCACGGCCAGGGGCCCGAGGATCGACTCGACCTGCAGCTGCAGCTCGTCCACCAGCGCCGCCACCGTGGCCCCGCTGCCGTCGAGGGCATCGGGCAGGCGGCGCCAGAACGTCTGCCGCGAGGCGAACCCGGGGTCGCCGGCCAGGAGGCGGGCCCGGTCCAGGCGGCCTCCGCTGGAGGCGGCCGCCGCCTCCGCCGCCTCCCGCTCGACCCCGTCGGCGACGAGCACACCCACGATGACCTCCTCGGCCAGGGGGTCGAGGTCGATCACCACGCACCGGCTGGCGATGGTGACCAGCTCGGGGGGGACCAGGTCGGCCAGCAGCACGAAGTGGATGCCGGGCGGCGGCTCCTCGATGGTCTTCAGGAGGGCCGGGCCGCTGTCGCGCACCAGGTGCAGGTCCGGCACCACCACCACCATCCGGTCGGCCTCGACCGGCGCCCGGTAGGCCAGCTTGGTGATGTCTCGGGCGTCGCCGATCGAGAGCGACGCCCCCTCCCGCTGGTAGAGGCGCACGTCGGGATGGGCGAAGGCCAGCGCCCGCCGGGCCACGTCCGCGTCCTCGGCCCCGCCGAGGAGGGCGGCGGCAAAGGCGGCGGCGGCTTCGAGTCCGCCGATGCCGGGCGGTCCGACGAGCAGGTAGGCGTGCGACGGGGAGACGGCGGCGGCCACCAGGTCGGCCACGGCCCGCTCCTGCCCCGGCACGCCGGCGAACAGCGCCGCCACCAGGTTGGTCGTGAGGTCGGTCACCGGTCCAGGGCTACCACGCACCCCGGCCGGCGACGAAGACGCGCGCCAACGACCGAGCCGTCGGCCATGCGGTTCCGGCCAGGTCGGTCCTAGGGCAGGCGGCTGACGGCGTCCCAGACCCGGGTGGCGACCTCGTCCACGCTGCCGTTGGCGGGGACCACGGCCCAGCGCTGGGGGTCGGCATCGGCCAGGCGGCGGAAGGCGGCGGCCACCCGGGCGTGGAACGGAGCACCCTCCTGCTCGAGACGGTCGGGCTCGTCGGAGAGGCGGGCGGCGGCGACGTCCAGCGGCAGGTCGAGGAGCAGCACGATGTCGGGATCGAGGCCACCGGTGGCGAAGGCCGACAGAGCGGCGACCTCGCTGACCCCGAGGCCGCGGCCGACGCCCTGGTAGGCGAGGGAGGACGGCGTGAAGCGGTCGGTGACGACATGGCGGCCGGCGGCCAGGGCGGGCTCGATGACCTCGGCCACGTGCTGGGCCCGGGCGGCGGCCATCAGCAGGGCCTCGGCCCGCGGGTCGACCCGGATGGCCGGGTCGAGGACCAGCTCGCGCACCCGCTCGCCCACCTCGGTGCCCCCTGGCTCCCGGGTGAGCACCGCTCCGAGGCGCTCGGCCAGCAGCCGGGCCTGCGTCGTCTTCCCCGTGGCCTCGCCGCCCTCGAAGGCGAGGAACCGCCCCCTCACGGGTCGGGCCGCGGCGGTGGAGGCTGAGCACCGGGCTCGTCCTCGGATCCTCGAGACTTGCGCAGGGCGTCGGCCCGGAGGGTGCGGCGGGCCAGGAGGCCCGAGCCGAGGATGATCCCACCGGCCAGCCAGAGGGCCAGGCGGGCGCCGGGGAGGGCCACGTGCCAGCCACCGACGCCGACCTCACCGTCGACCAGCGACTGCGACAGCTTGTCGAGCAGGCTGGCCAGCAGGGGGCCCACGACGAACGACAGGACGATGCACAGGCGCACTGCGGCGTAGAGGGCCGAGAAGATCCGTCCCCGCAGCTCATCGTCGGTGTGGGACTGCACGAGCGAGAAGCCAAAGACGTAGATGGCCCCACCGGCCATGCCGAAGATGCCGACGAACAGCAGGGTCGGGGTGAGCATCGACATGCTGGCGGCGGCGAAGAGGGACACCCCGGCGATCGGCAGGGCCTGCACGAACACCCGCTCCGGGCGCAGCCGCGACTGCACGCTGCTGACGCCGATGACACCCAGGGCGACGCCGAGCCCGGCGGCCGTGATCAGGGCGCCAAAGGCGCGAGGCCCGCCGCCCAGCACCTCGCGGGCGAAGCCGGGGCCGAGGGGCACCACCATGCCTCCCCCGATCAGGCCGCACGACATGGCCAGGATCACCGAGCGCACCGTGGCGTTCTGGCCGATGAACCGCCAGCCCTCGCGCACGTCGCGCACGCCCTGGCCGAAGTCCACCTTCCCGGTTCTGGCCGGGCGATCGCGCTTGGGGATGGCGAGGGTCGAGATGAGGACAGCCGAGACGAGGAAGGTGGCGGTGTCGGTCCAGATGGCCAGGTTCTCCTGGTTGACCTTGAGCACCGACAGGGCGTCGAACCGGCCCAGGTAGGCGGCCACGGCGGCCAGGGCCGTGAACAGGGCGGCGCCGAGCGGGAAGGTGCCGTAGGCGGCGGCCAGGCCCAGCGAGTTCACCTTGGGCAGCTGCTCCTCCCGCACCAGGTTCGGGACCGTGGCCTCCTTGGCCGGGGTCCACAGCAGGGTGAGCGCCTCGAGGACGAGGTTGATGAGGAACAGCAGGGGCAGCGTGTGGACGAACGGCAGCAGCCCCACGACCACGCCACGCCCGATGTCGCAGGCCACCATCAGCTTCTTGCGGTCGAGCCGGTCGGCCAGCAGGCCGCCCACCGATCCCAAGAAGAAGCCGGGGACCAGCCGGGCCGAAAGGACCAGGGCCACGCCGTTGGTGCCGGCGATGCGGTTGCTGAGGGCGGTGATGGCCACGAACCCGATCCAGTCGCCGAGGCTCGAGGCGAACTGGGCCAGCCACAGTCTGAAGTACAGCTGCGATCCGAACAGGCGGGTGATGGAGCGGCGCGAGGTGGCCGGCTCGGCCAGCGTGGGCTGGGTGTCCTCCGGGGGCGGTGGCGGGGTCACTCCGCTCAAGCGGAGGTCCTCGGTCGTGTCCTCCGATGCCGCCGTGCCTGCAGCGAGGCGCGCCGGGTCAGCCACAGGAGGAAGGCTAGGTCCTCCGACGCTTGGCGGGGCGCTTCTTCGCCGGCCCTGCGGCACGCTTCTCGGCCAGCAGCGCACCGGCCTGCTCGAGGGTCAGGTCCTCCCAGCCCTCCTTCACCGTGACGTTGGTCTCTCCGTCGGTGAGGTAGGTGCCGTACTGCCCCTCCTTCACCACGATCGGCGCCGCCGTGGCCGGATCGGCGCCCAGCTCGCGCAGCGGCGGCTTGGCTGCGCCCTTGCTCCCCTTGCCGTACTTCGGGCGCTCGTAGATGACCAGCGCCTCGTCGAGGCCAATGGTGAGGAGCTCCTCCTCGGACCCGAGCGAGCGGCTGTCGGTCCCACGCTTCAGGTAGGGGCCGAAGCGCCCGTTCTGGGCGGTGATCTCCTCGCCGGTGGCCGGGTCGACGCCGAGCACCCTGGGCAGCGACAGCAGCCGCAGCGCCACCTCGAGCTCCACGTCGTCGGGGCGCATCGTCTTGAACAACGAGGCCCGCTTGGGCTTGTCCTTGGAGCCCTCGGGCTGCTCACCCAGCTGGACGTACGCCCCGAAGCGCCCGGTCTTCACGTACACCGGGAGCCCGGTCTCCGGGTCGTTGCCGAGCGGCTCGTCCTCACGGTTGCCGAGAGCGAGCAGCTCCTCGGCCCGCTCGGGGCTCAGCTCGTCGGGGGCGATGTCCTCGGGGACGGGGGCCCGCTCGTCGGTGCCCTCGCGCTGGAGGTAGGGGCCGTAGCGGCCAACCCGCACCACGATGTCGTCGCTGACCGGGATCGAGTTGACCGCACGCGGGTCGATGTCGGCCAGGCGGCTCGAGACCAGCTCCTTCAGGCCTGGACGGGCATCCCCGTTCTTCCCCCCCTTGGCGTGGCCGAAGTAGAACTCGGTGAGCCACGGGACCCGCTCGGCCTCCTTGGCCGCGATGGCGTCGAGGTCGTCCTCCAGCTTCGCTGTGAACGAGTAGTCGACCAGGTGCGGGAAGTGCCGCTCCATGAGGCCGATGACGGCGAAGGCGGTCCAGGTGGGGACCAGGGCGCTGCCCTTCTTCCACACGTAGCCGCGGTCTTGGATGGTGCCGAGGATCGAGGCGTAGGTGGACGGGCGGCCCACGCCGAGCTCCTCGAGCTTGGCCACCAGGCTGGCCTCGGTGTAGCGGGCCGGCGGCTGGGTGTCGTGGCCCTTGGCCTCGATCTGCTCGGCCGCCACGTCCTGGTCCTGGCGCAACGGCGGCAGGACCACCTGGCGGTCCTCGAGCTTCGCCTCGGGGTCGTCGGAGCCCTCGACGTAGGCACGCATGTACCCCGGGAAGGTGATCGTGCGGCCGGATGACGACCACTCGGTGGTGCGGGGCGTGGCCTCGGTGGTGACGGCGGCCAGGCGGACGGTGACCGAGCTGCCGGTGGCGTCGGCCATCTGCGAGGCCAGCGTCCGCTTCCAGATGAGGTCGTACAGGGCCGCCTCGTCGCGGCCGACCTCCCGGGCCACCTCGTCGGGCCGGCGGAAGCTGTCACCGGCCGGCCGGATGGCCTCGTGGGCCTCCTGGGCGTTCTTCACCTTGCGGCTGTAGGTGCGGGGCTGGGCCGGCACGTAGTCGGGGCCGTAGAGGGCGACGGCCTGGCTGCGGGCGGCGGCGGTGGCCTCGACCGACAGCGACGTCGAGTCGGTCCGCATGTAGGTGATGTAGCCGTTCTCGTACAGGCGCTGGGCCACGGCCATGGCCTGCTTGGACGTGAAGCGGAGCTTCCGCCCCGCCTCCTGCTGCAGGGTGGAGGTGATGAAGGGCGGCTTCGGCGACGAGCGGTAGGGCTTCTGCTCGACCGAGCGCACCGTGAACGACCGGTCGGCGACGGCGGTGGCCAGGTCGCGGGCGGCGGCTTCGTCGAGCACGGTGGTCGGGCGCGTCGCCTCCTTGATGCGGCCCTGCTGGTCGAAGTCGCGCCCCGTCGCCACCTTGGCGCCGTCGAGGCCGATGAGGGCGGCCGGGAAGCGCTGCCCGTCGGCCACCAGCGTGGCGTCGAGGCCCCAGTAGCTGGCGATCCGGAAGGCCATCCGCTCCCGCTCCCGCTCGACCACGATTCGGGTGGCGACGGACTGGACCCGGCCGGCCGAGAGCCGGGGCGCCACCTTCTTCCACAGGACCGGGCTGACCTCGTAGCCGTAGAGCCGGTCGAGGATCCGCCGTGTCTCCTGGGCGTCGACCAGGGGCACGTCGACGTCACGGCAGTTGGCCACGGCCTGCTCGATGGCCTTCTTGGTGATCTCGTGGAAGACCATCCGCTTCACCGGCACCCGGGGGCTGAGCACCTCGACGAGGTGCCACGAGATGGACTCCCCCTCGCGGTCCTCGTCGGTGGCGAGATAGACCTCGTTGGCGTCCTTGAGCAGGGCCTTCAGCTTCCTGACCTGCTCCTTCTTCTCCTTGGGCACCACGTAGAGCGGCTTGAAGTCGTTCTCGGTGTCGACGCCGAGGCGGGCCCACGGCTCCTTCTTGTAGGCGGCCGGCACCTCGGCGGCGCCCTGCGGGAGGTCTCGGATGTGGCCGACCGACGCCTCGACGGCGTACTTCGACCCGAGGAACTCGGCGATCTTCTTCGCCTTCGTGGGCGACTCGACGATGACGAGCGGCTTGGCCATGGGGCTACAACCTTTCGCAGAGCCGGGCGCCGTCGTCAACCCGGGCGTCTCTGACACGATGCCGGACGTGGCCGTGGCGAGCACCTCCGGACGGGTGGCCTGGCTGCCGCGCCCCACCTCGGCCAACCTTGACCGGGTCGGCCCGCCCACGGTCCTGGCGGCCCTCGTGGGCCTCTACGTGGCGGTCTTCGGCCACCTCACCTGGCGCCAGCACGCCAACTGGCGCGCCCTCGGCTTCGACACCGGCATCTACGACCAGGGCATGTGGCTGCTGTCCCAGGGGCGCGACCCCTTCATGACCATGCGCGGCATGGACTACTGGGGCCACCACGTGGCGCTCATCGGCTACCTCTTCGCCCCGATCTACTGGCTGGGCGGCGGCATCGGGGCCGTCACGCTGATCCACACCACCTGGGTCGCCGCCGGCGCGGTGCCGCTGTGGCTGCTGGCCCGGGACCGCTGGGATCGGCGGTGGGTGGCGCTGGCCGTGCCGGTGGCCTACCTGCTCCACCCGGCGGTCCACTGGGTGACGTGGTGGCTGTACCACCCCGACTCGATGGCCATCACGCCGCTGCTCTTCGCGTGGTGGCTGGCCCGGGCCCGGCGCTGGCGCTGGTTCGCCCTGGCCTGCGGCGTGGCCATGGCCTGCAAGGAGGACGTGGCGCTGGCCGTGCTCGTGCTCGGCGTCGTGCTGTTCGTGCAGGGTCGCAGGAGCGCCGAGGCCGACGACCGGCGGGTCCTGCGGCGGGCAGGGGCGCTCACGGCGGTGGCGGCGGCGGGCTGGTTCCTGTTCTGCAGCAAGGTGGTGATCCCGCTCCGGAACGACAACGCCCCGCCCTTCTACGAGTCGTACTTCCCCTCGCTCGGAGCGTCGCTCACCGAGATCGTGGGAAACCTGGTCCTCCACCCGTCGCGCGCCCTGAAGCTGCTGTCGCGACCCCGGGTGCCGGACTACGCCCTCAAGATGCTCGGTCCGGTTGGCTTCGTGGCGCCGTTCCTGGCCCCCGCGGCCTTCCTGGTGGCCGGTCCGCAGACGGGGGTCAACCTGCTGGTCGAGGTGCAGGACGGCGCCACCATCAAGAGCCAGTACGCCTCGCTGCCGATCGTGGGCCTGTTCCTCGGCGTGGTCGAGGGGATGGCGCTGCTTCGCCGGCGGCCGATGCTCCTCCGGGCCGCCGCGGTGTGGCTGGTGGGCTGCGCTCTGGTGGGGACCCACCTGTGGGGGCTGGGACCACTCGGGCGCGACTTCGATCGTGGGGTCTGGAGCCCCGACCCCCGCCCCAACGTGGCCCAGCTCGACCGGGCCGCCGCCACCGTGGGGCCGCGGGACTCGGTGGCGGCCAGCTGGAACGTGGTGACCCACTTCACCCACCGCCCGGTCGTGTACGAGTACCCGAACCCGTGGCAGTCGTCGAACTACGGCCCCAGCGGCAACGAGGTGGGCGACCCCACGACCGTCGAGTGGATCGTGGTGGAGCGCAGCGCCCTCGGCCCGAAGGAGACGAGCCTCCTGGCCCGGCTGACCCGCCCGGGGGGACCGTTCGAGGTCGTCCAGGACGAGTCGGGGGTCACCGTGGCCCGCCGGGCGACCGCCGGTAGCGTGGTCCCCCCGTGACCTCACTGCTGGCCGGGATCCTCAACCCTCGGGACCTCATCGACAAGGTGGGCCTGTTCGGCCTCTGGCTGATCATCTTCGCCGAGTCGGGGTTGCTCATCGGCTTCTTCCTCCCCGGGGACTCGCTGCTGTTCACTGCCGGCTTCTTCGCCAGCGCCCCCTCCTCGATCCCCGAGGCGCTCCACCTCAACCTGCCCGCTCTCCTCATCGGCTGTTTCTTGGCGGCCGTGGCCGGCGACCAGGTCGGCTACATCTTCGGCAGCCGCGTCGGCGAGGCGCTCCTCAAGCGGCCCGACAGCCGCTTGTTCAAGCGCCGCAACGTCGAGAAGGCCCAGCGCTTCTTCGACAAGCACGGCCCCAAGACCATCGTCCTGGCCCGCTTCGTACCCATCGTCCGCACCTTCGCCCCGATCGTGGCCGGCGTGTCGAGCATGCGCTATCGCACGTTCGTGACCTACAACGTGCTGGGAGGCGCCCTGTGGGCCATCGGCGTGACCCTGCTCGGCTACTTCCTGGGCCAGGTCGAGGTCATCGAGGAGAACCTCGAGATCACCGTGCTCCTCATCGTCGGCATCTCGTTCCTGCCCGTGGTCATCGAACTGGTCCGGGCCCGGGCCGAGGCCAAGCGCGACAACCAGACGGTGATCGACGCCCTGGTCGACGACGACTGACAGGCCTGCGGCCGGCCCGGCCTCGCTGCGCTCGGCTAGGGATCCGAGAAGTCGACCTTCGACCGGCGGCCGGTCGGAACAGAGCAGCGGCCGGCCGCAGGCCGTCAGAGAAGTACCTGCCGAGCGCAGCGAGGCCGGGCCGGCCGCAGGCCTAACGTCGGCGGGCGATGGCTCCCCGCTTGCGCTTGAGGTTGCTGGCCAGCTCCTTGTCCTTGACGGCCACGTCGGCGATGACGGCGTCGTAGGCGTCCCGCAGCACGACCTTCGGGTCGGCCTTCTCGGCGACGTCCTGGGCGATGTCGTGCAGGGCCTCGTCGAGCGTGCGCTCGGGAAGGGCGCCGTCGTCGTCCGCCGCCGCCGAGGCGCCGTCGATGGGGGCGTCGGCGGCCGGGTTGGGCTGCTGGTTCGAGGCGGCGGGGATGCCGCCCTCCTCGCCCATGGCGGCCGCCTTGCGCTTGGAGAAGGCCACGGCGCCGATCAGGATCACGGTGGCGAGGCCGGCGACGGTGTAACGGGCGGGGTCGTTGTCCCGGAGGTGGATGATGGCCGGCAGGATCAGCGGGCTGACCAGGTTCATCACCTTGATCAGCGGGTTCAGCGCCGGACCGGCGGTGTCCTTGAAGGGATCGCCGACGGTGTCGCCGATGATCGTGGCCTCATGGGCGGCCGAGCCCTTGCCGCCCTCGTTACCGTCCTCGATGTACTTCTTGGCGTTGTCCCACGCCCCACCCGCGTTGCTCAGGTAGTTGGCCATGAGCTGACCGGTGAGGATCACCGCGGCCAGGAAAGCGCCGAGGGCGTAGAAGTTGACGCCGAAGCCGATGATGACGGGCGTCAAGACGGCGAGCAGAGCCGGGGTGGCGAGCTCTCGCAACGACGCGGCGGTGCAGATGTCGATCACGGGACCGTGGTCGGGCTTCTTCTCGCCCTTCATGATGAGCCCGTCGGCGAACTGCCGGCGCACCTCCTGTACGACGACGCCGGCCGTGCGCCCGACGGCGCGGATGGCGAGCGACGAGAACAGGAAGGGCACGGCGCCACCGATGAGCAGGCCGATGAAGACCTTCGGATCGGCCACGTTGATGGGCAGGGCGTCGAACACGCCACGGCTGCCCTCTCGCAACCTCTCGACGGTCTCC
>JBKJUI010000314.1:0-11626 GCA_046590775.1 Acidimicrobiales bacterium | reverse complement strand
TGCTCGACGACGAGAGCCCACCGCAACCCCCTCCCGGGGCCATCGACCTGCCGCGCATCGAAAGGGCCGTCCGGGAGATCCTCGAGGCCATTGGCGAGGACCCCGAGCGCGACGGCCTGGCCGCCACGCCCGCCCGGGTGGCCCGCATGTACGCCGAGGTGTTCGCCGGCCTCCACGAGGACCCGGCCAGCCACCTCGTGGTCACCTTCGAGGCCCACCACGACGAGATGGTGATGGTCCGCGACATCCCCTTCACCAGCTCGTGCGAGCACCACCTCGTGGCCTTCCAGGGCCGGGCCCACGTGGCCTACATCCCGAACGTTGACGGCCGGATCACCGGCCTGTCGAAGATCGCCCGGCTGATCGAGGGCTACGCCCGCCGGCCCCAGGTGCAGGAGCGCCTGACGACCCAGGTGGCCGACGCCATGGAGCGCGCCCTCCAGCCCCGGGGTGTGCTGGTGGTGGTCGAGGCCGAGCACCTGTGCATGAGCATGCGGGGCGTCAAGAAGCCGGGCTCGACCACCGTCACCTCGGCGGTGCGCGGCCTGTTCCGCTCCAGCGCCGCCACCCGCGGTGAGGCCATGGCCTTCATCACCCGACGCTAAGGAAGACGCGATCCCCGCCGTGCGGCTGTACCGTGAGACGTGGGAAGACGGTTTGTGGATTGAGAGGGGTTCATCGTGCCCGGACTGCCGGAAAGCGTCCCCAAAGCCCCCTTTGCGGCGGCGTGCGTCCTCGTCCTGATCGGCTTCGTCGCCGTGATCTTCGCCAGCGGAAACGGGCTGATCCTGTTGGGGGCGGCGCTGCTGATCCTGGCCGGCGGGGCCATCGGGGCCAAGCTGGGCCTCGACCTGTGGAAGGCGACCGAATAGGGACACGGCCTAGGTTCGGACCATGGCGGATCTGGACCTGGTCATCGTCGGCATGGGGTCGGGCGGCATGCCCGCCGCCGAGTTCGCCGCCACCCTCGGGCTGAAGGTCACCGTCGTCGAGCGGGGCCGGGTCGGCGGCGACTGCCTGTGGACCGGCTGCGTGCCGTCCAAGGCGCTCCTGGCCAGCGCCAAGGTGGCCCACCACCTGCGCACAGC
Source organism: Acidimicrobiales bacterium (assembly GCA_046590775.1). Taxonomy (GTDB): domain Bacteria; phylum Actinomycetota; class Acidimicrobiia; order Acidimicrobiales; family JAUJNH01; genus JAUJNH01. The sequence continues at coordinate 10,538 of JBKJUI010000314.1, read as the reverse complement.
CGAGCGGTGGGGCCTGCCCGCCGTCGAGGTGCCCCCGATCGACACCGGCCCGGTGTGGCGGCGCATCAAGGAGGTGCAGCAGCGCATCGCCACCAGCGACGACGATCCGGCCCGGTACGAGGGGATGGGGGTCGAGCTCGTGCACGGGGCGGCCACGCTCGTCGACGGCACCACCGTCGAGGTCGACGGCCGTCGGCTGGACACCCGCTTCGTGCTCCTGTGCACCGGGAGCCGCCCCGCCTCGCCGCCCATCCCCGGGCTGGCTGAAGCGGGCTACCTCACGAGCGAGACGTTCTTCGAGCTCGACCGCTGCCCGGCCTCGCTGGTGTTCATCGGCGGCGGCCCGATCGCCATCGAGCTGGCCCAGGCCTGCTCCCGCCTCGGGGTCGAGGTCACGGTCCTGCAGAAGGGTCCCGGGATCCTGCCCCGCGACGAGCCCGACCTGGCTCGCCGCCTGGCCGACCTGCTGGTGGCCGAGGGGCTCGACCTGCGCCTCGGCGTCGACGCCAAGGCCGTCGAGGTGCTGCCGAGCGGCCGCAAGGTGGTCGTGGCCGAGGTGGGGGGCAAACGCGAGCGCTTCGAGGCCGAGGAGGTGTTCGTCGGCGCCGGCCGGGTCCCGAACGTCGAGGGGCTCGGGCTCGAGGCGCTCGGCATCGGCGTCGGCCCCCGCGGCATCGAGACCGACGACCGGGGCCGGACCTCGGTCAAGTCCGTGTACGCCGCCGGCGACGTGGCCGGCCGCACCCTCTTCACCCACTCGGCGGCCTACGAGGGCGTGCGGGCCCTGCGCGACATGTTCTTCCCGGGCAAGGGGACCCTCGAGGCCACCATCCCGTGGTGCACCTTCACCGATCCCGAGCTGGCCCACGTGGGTCTCACCAGCGCCGAGGCGAAGGAGCGCTACGGCGACGACGCACACGTCTGGCGGATGGAGCTGGAGCACAGCGACCGGGCCCGGGCCGACGGAGCCGAGCAGGGCGCGATCATCCTCGTCACCGGCCCGAAGCGGCGGATCGTCGGCGGCCACATCCTCAGCCCGTCAGCCGGCGAGCTCCTCCACGAGCTGGCCCTGGCCGAGGCCCAGGGCCTCCGCCTCGACGACCTGGCCGGCCTGGTCCACGTCTACCCCACCCTGGCCACCTCGATCGGCATGCTGGCCGCCGAGAGCGTCTTCGACAACGCCGCCAGGATCCGCCGGGTCACCAGGTTCTTGGACTTCTAGGTCGCCGGTTTCACTCGCTCGCTGCGCTCGCTGCGTTCAACCGGGTCTGGAGGACAGCCTTCGGCCGGCTGCTCTCCAACGGCGGGCGAGCAAGCTCGCCTTTCGCCGCCTGACGAGGGGGCTCCGCAAGCTCCGCCCCCTCGAGCTCCCCCGCTCCGCCAGTTTGCCCACTTTTGGTCCCCAGGGGCGCCAAAGGTGGGCAAACGCGGGTCACTCGAAGGTCTGGACCCTCCGACGGAGCATCTCGTCCTGGAGGCGGATGGGCGGAATGAGCGGTTTGGCGGGGCGAGAGGGATTCTCGGGCGGGTACGGTGTGAGGTTCATGGCCTCGCTTGTGATGGGTGTTCTCAATGTGACACCCGACTCGTTCAGCGATGGGGGTCGCTTCTCCAGCTCGGCTGAAGCCGTGCTGCACGGGCGCCTGATGGCGGGTGCCGGCGCCGGGATCATCGACGTCGGCGGCGAGAGCACCAGGCCGGGCGCCGAACCGGTCGAGGTGGCCGAGGAGATGGACCGGGTCCTCCCCGTCGTCGGGGCGTTGGCCGCTGACGGAATCCGGGTCAGCATCGACACCCGCCACCCCGAGGTGGCCGAGGCGGCCGTCGGCGCCGGCGCCACCATCGTGAACGACGTGTCGGCGTCCGAGGACCTCATGGCGGTCGCCGCCGGCGCCAGCGCCGGGTACGTGGCCATGCACGCCAAGGGCGACCCCCGCACCATGCAGGTGGACCCCCGCTACGGCGACGTGGTGGGCGAGGTCCACGGGTATCTGGCCGTGGCCGCCGCCCGGGCCCGCCAGGTCGGCTGCCGGGAGGTGTGGGTCGACCCCGGCATCGGCTTCGGCAAGACCGCGCAGGACAACCTCGCCCTCCTCGCCGCCCTGCCCGAGCTGGTCGACGCCGGTGACCCGGTCGTGGTGGGAGCCAGCCGGAAGGCCTTCCTCGGTGCGCTCACCGGCGGCGCCGCCGTCGACGACCGGCTCGAGGCGTCGGTGGCCGTCGCCACCTGGGCCTTCCACTGCGGGGTGCAGGTCGTGCGGGCCCACGACGTGGCCGAGACCGTCCAGGCGCTCCGCCTGGCCACTGCTGAGCCTGGGCCCGAGCGGCCCCTCAGAGCGGGAGGCGCCGCAGCATGATCAAGAACAAGTGGGCCCGGGGCATCGTTCCGCGGTACTTCCACTGGGTGATCGACCAGAAGCTGGCCGTGTCCGAGCGGCCGGGTGGCTATGCCCGCAACCACCGTCCGGTGCGGCGCCAGGAGGAGATCATCTGGCTCCGCGAGGAGGGTTTCGCCCGGGTGGTGAGCCTGCTCACCTCGCCCCACAACCTCCACGCCTACGAGCTGCTGGGCCTGGCTGCGTCGCACATCCCGTACCCGCCGGGCGCCGACCCCCGCGAGATGCTGCCCGAGCTCTTCCACGCCCTCGACGGGTGGATCGCCAGCGGCGAGAAGGTGCTGGTGCACATGGAGGAGCTGTCCGACCAGCTGATGGGCATCATGGCCGCCTACCTCCTGCACGCCGGCTTCCCCGGCTCGCACGCCCAGGTGATCGGATTCGTCGAGCGGACCGTCGGCCGGCCCATGGGCCCTGAAGGCCGGCTCGTCGTCCAGGCCGTCACCGAGCAAGAGCTCTGAGCTGATCTGAGCGCTCGGCCGGCGGGCGTCCGCCTGGCCACCCCAGCCGGCCGTTGGGTGCTGCTGGCCACCGTCCTGGGGTCGGCCGTTGCCGCCCTGGACGCCACCGTGGTCAACATCGCCCTCCCCCGGATCGCCCGGGACCTCGGCGCCGACGTGGCCGACGTCCAGTGGATCTCCAACGGGTACCTGCTCTCGCTCGCCTCGCTGATCCTGCTGGGCGGGGCGCTGGGCGACCGCTACGGGCGCCGTCGGGTCTTCCTGGTGGGGGTCGGCTGGTTCGCCGCGGCCTCCCTCTTGTGCGGCGCCGCCCCCACCACCGGGTGGCTGGTCGCAGGCCGGGTGCTGCAGGGGGTCGGCGGCGCACTGCTGACCCCGGGGTCCCTGGCCATCATCGACTCGGCGTTCGCCCGGGAGGACCGGGGCGCGGCCATCGGCCTGTGGTCCGGCCTCGGCGGGGTGGCCACGGCCATCGGGCCCTTCGCCGGCGGGTCGCTGGTGGAGCTGTCCTGGCGGTGGGCCTTCCTCGTGAACCTGCCGGTGGCGGCGGCCGTGGTGGTCGTCGCCCTCCGCCACGTCCCCGAGTCACGTGACCCGGCGGCCGCCGGCCGCCCCGACGTCCCGGGGGCGCTCCTCGGAGCGGCGGGCCTGGCCCTCACCACCTACGGCCTGGCCCAGCGCACCTGGCCGTTCGCCGCCGGCGGACTGGCGGTGCTCGTCGCCTTCGTCCTGGTCGAGCGGAGCGTGGCCAACCCGATGCTGCCGCTCGGGGTGTTCCGCAGCCGCGCCTTCTCCGGCACGAACCTCACGACCTTCGTGGTCTACGCCGGGCTCGGCGTGGCCTTTTTCCTCCTCGGCCTCGTGCTGCAGACCTCGCTCGGCTACTCGCCGGTGGCCGCTGGCGCCGCCACGCTGCCGATCACCTTCCTGATGCTCGGCCTCTCCGCCCGCGCCGGCCGTCTGGCCCAGCGCATCGGCCCCCGCTGGCCGCTGACGTTCGGGCCGCTCGTCGTGGCCGCCGGGCTCCTCCTCTACCTGCGGGTGGAGCCGGGCGTCTCCTACGCCACCGGCGTGCTCCCGGCGGTCCTGGTGTTCGGCTCGGGCCTGGCGCTCACCGTGGCGCCCCTCACGGCCACGGTCCTGGCCTCCGCCGACGAGGCCCACGCCGGCGTGGCCTCCGGTGTGAACAACGCCGTGGCCCGCACCGCCCAGCTGCTGGCCGTCGCCGCCGTCCCCCTGGTGGCCCGCCTCGACCCCGGCGCCGGCCTCGATCCGACGACGCTGGTCGACGGCTTCCACCGGTGCATGGTTGCCGCCGCGGTCCTGGTGGCTCTCGGCGGCGTGGTCGCCTTCCTCCTCGTGCCCTCGTCGGTGCTCTCAGGGCCGGCCCCCGACGGCGGCGAGCCCCACGACGAGCGCGAGCCCTTCCGCCACTGCGGCGTCGCCGGCCCACCTCTGGTCATCTCGTCGGACTGAGGCGGCGTGGCCTGGCCGGACGCCGAGCTCGGGATGGGATGGGGCCGCAGTAGCGTTGCCTTCGTCGACCGGCACCCCACCTGGGGGCTGGATCGCCAGATGAGGTGAGCTTTGATGCCGACCCTGCGGGTCATCGGGGCGGGCCGCGCCGGCTCGTCGCTGGAGGAGGCGCTCCGCCGGGCCGGGTGGGCCGTGCTGGCGGCCCTGCACCACGGCGACGAGCTCGGACCTGCGGCTCAGGGATGCGACCTGCTCGTGCTGGGCGTGCCCGACGCCGCGGTGGCCGACGTCGCCCACCGGGTTGAGCCCGTGGCCACCACCGTCGTCGCCCACCTGGCCGGCTCGCTGGGGCCTGACGTCCTCGGCCGGCACCTCCGGCGTGCGGCCCTCCACCCGGTCGTCGCCCTGCCCGACCGGGCCACGGGCGCCGACCGCCTCGCCGGCGCCTGGTTCGCCGTGGCCGGTGACCCGGGGGTCCAGGACGTGGTGGCCGCCCTCGGTGGGCGGTCGTTCCCGGTGGCCGATGAGGACCGGGGCGCCCACCATGCCGCCTGCGCCATGGCCGCCAACCACGTCACGGCCCTGCTGGGCGTGGTCGAGCAGGTGGCGGCGAAGGCCGGCCTGCCCCTGGCGCCCTATGTCGACCTGGCCGCTGGCGCGGTCGCCGCCGTGGCCGGCTCCGGCCCGGCCGCCGCCCTCACCGGCCCGGTGGCCCGGGGCGACTGGGCCACCGTCGAGGCCCACCTCGCCGCCCTGGCCGAGTCGGACCGCCCCGGGTACCTGGCCCTGGCCGGCGAGGCCGCTCGCCTGTCGGGGCGCAGCCTGCCCGCCGGCCTCGGCGTCACCGGCGTCGCCGGGGTGGTTCACGAGAAGGCGGCGCTCCGCAAGGCGCTCGACCAGGCCCGGGCCGCCGGGCTGTCCGTCGGGCTGGTGCCCACCATGGGGGCGCTGCACCAGGGCCACCTCGCCCTGATCCGCAGGGCAGCGTCGGAGTGCGACGTGGTCGCGGTCACCGTGTTCGTCAACCCCCTCCAGTTCGACCGGCCCGAGGATCTCGCCGCCTATCCCCGCACCCTCGACGACGACGTTGCCGCAGCCACCTCTGCGGGCGCCGCCGTGGTCTTCGCCCCGACGTCGAACGAGATGTACGGATCGGGGGCGGCAGCCAGGGTCCACGTCGAGGGGCTGGCCGACCGGCTCGAGGGGGCGGCCCGGCCGGGGCACTTCGACGGCGTGGCCACCGTGTGCACCAAGCTGTTCGGCATCGCCGGGGCCTGCCGGGCCTACTTCGGCGAGAAGGACTTCCAGCAGGTCGCCGTGGTGCGCCGGCTGGCGCGGGACCTCGACCTGCCGGTCGACGTGGTGGCCTGCCCCGTCGTCCGGGCTGACGACGGGCTGGCCCTGTCCTCCCGCAACAGCCTCCTCACCGGCGAGGAGCGGGGCGTGGCCGGAAGCCTCCACCGGGCCCTGTGCGTCGGAGCCTCCCTCGTGGCCCAGGGGGAGCGGAGCCCTGACCGCCTCGCCGCCGCCGTGCGGGCCGAGGTGGAGCGCGAGGTGCGCCTGCGTGTCGACCGGATCGACGTGGTCGACGCCGACACGCTCGAGCCGCCGGGTGAGCACACGCTCCGGATCCGCCTCCTGGGCGCCGCCTTCCTGGGCCGGGTCCGCCTGATCGACAACCTGGGGGTCGAGCTCTGATGCGCCGCCGCATGATGAAGTCGAAGATCCACCGCATGACGGTCACCGACGCCAACGTCGACTACGTCGGGTCCATCACGCTCGACCCGGACCTGCTCGCGCTGGCCGACATCCGGGAGTGGGAGCAGGTCGCCGTCGTCGACGTCGACAACGGCGCCCGCCTTGAGACCTACGTGATCCTCGGCGAGCCCGGCCGGGGGGACTGCTGCCTGAACGGGGCCGCGGCCCGCCTCGTCGAGCCGGGGCACAAGGTCATCGTGATCACCTACGCCGACTACGACGACGACGAGCTGGCCTCCTACGTCCCGACGATCGTCCACGTCGACGAGGGGAACCGCCCGATATCGGTCGTCGAGGCCCAGCTCCAGGCCGATCTGGAGACCGACGAACCGGGGCAGTAGCCGCCGCCCCTCAAGGGGTGGCCTGACGAAGCCAGCGGCGGACCGCCAGGGGCGAGCGGAGCACCACCCGCTCGCCGGAGAACGTGTCGAGGGCGGCGAGGATGGCTGGCCGCTCACGACCCGGCCAGTGCCAGGCCCACGCCAGATTCTCCCGGTCGACGACGTGGTGCATCCCGCGGGGCAGGTCGCCCCGGCCCCGGTCACGGGGGCGGACTGGGCGGATGACGAGCCGGGGGAGCGTGACCCAGCGGGGGAGGTCGAGGACCACGGCCAGCTCGGCCCGGGCCAGGGCCACGTCGAGCACCTCCCGGTAGCCCCCCTCGATCACCCAGCGCTCGCCCGAGGCCAGCCCGGCCACGACCTCGCGCCACACCTCGGGCGGGGTCGGTCGCCATCCTGGACCCCAGAACGCGGCGTCGAGGTGCCGCACCGGCAGACCCCACGGCGCGCCGAGCCGACGGGCCAGCACCGACTTGCCGGCGCCACCCGGACCCAGGACGACGACCCGCCGGACCTGCTGCACCTCCCGATCATGGAGTAGCAAGAGAGCGTGGACCTCGATCTCCTCGTGCTGGGCTCTGGAGTCGCCGGACTGACGGCGGCGGTGCAGGCGGCGGCGGCGGGTCTGTCGGTCGGTGTCCTGACCAAGGCCGAGCTGCACCAGTCGGCCACGCGCTGGGCCCAGGGCGGGGTGGCCGCCGTGCTGGCCTCGGACGACGGGGACAGCCCCGACGCGCACCTGGCCGACACCCTGGCTGCGGGCGCCGGGCTCTGTGACGTCGACGCCGTGCGGGTGATGGTGGCCGAGGGACCGGCGCGCGTGCACGACCTGATCGCCGTCGGCGCCGTGTTCGACCGGAACGCCGAGGGAGTGCTGGAGCTGGCCCGGGAGGGTGGGCACTCGCACGCCCGCATCGTGCACGCCGGCGGGGCGGCCACCGGGGCCGAGATCGAGCGGGCCCTCGTCGACGCCGTCCAGCAGACGGCCACGGTCCTGCACGAGGGCTGGTTCGCCCTCGACCTCGTGGTCGAAGGCGGCCGCTGCGTCGGCGTGTCGGCCCTGGACGAGCACGGCGCCATCCACCAGGTCCGTGGCCGCCACACGCTGCTCGCCACGGGTGGGGTGGGCCAGCTGTTCTCGGTGACCACCAATCCCGAGCAGGCCACCGGCGACGGAATGGCCATGGCGCTGCGGGCCGGGGCGGCGATGGCCGACATCGAGTTCATGCAGTTCCACCCCACCGCGCTGCACCACCCGGCCATGCCGCGACCGTTGCTCAGCGAGGCGCTGCGGGGCCACGGTGCCAAGATCCGGGACGGTCGCGGCCGTCAGTTCGTGAACGAGATGCTCCCTCGCGACGCGGTCTCCCGGGCGATCACGGCCAAGGTGATCGAGGAGGGCGGCGAGCACGTGTGGCTCGACGCCACCGGCCTCGAGGACTTCGCGCTGCGCTTCCCGACGATCAACGCGTCGCTGGCGGCCGCCGGCCTCGACCCGGCCACCGACCTGCTCCCGATCGCCCCGGCCGCCCACTTCGTGTCGGGCGGGGTCCTCACCGACCTCGACGGCGCCTCGTCCCTCCGTGGCCTGTGGGCCTGTGGCGAGGCGGCCTGCACCGGCGTGCACGGTGCCAACCGCCTGGCCTCCAACTCGCTGCTCGAGGGGATGGTCTTCGCCCCCCGGGTGGTCGAGGCGGTGGTGGCCGGCGCCGACGGGCCCGGGACGACGGGGGCCATGCGCTCCTACCTCGGTGACCCCGAGCAGCGGCCCGACGTGGTGGGCGGCACGATCGCCGCTCCGCCGCCAGGTCGCTCGGCCAAGGGGGACCACGCGGCCGACCCGGCGTTGCCTCCGGAGCCGGCGGGCTCGGGAAAGCTGCGCGAGGCCCTGCAGCGGGCGATGACGATGGGTGCCGGCGTGCTGCGCACGGCTGAGTCCCTGGGCGGCACGGAGCACGAGCTGGCTCGGGTGAGCACGGCCCTCGGGCCTCCTCGTGGCGACCGGGAGGTCGAGGAGATCCGCAACCTCCTCGCCGTCGGCCAGGCCCTGTTGGCGGCGGCGTCGGCGCGCCAGGAGAGCAGGGGGAACCACACTCGGTCGGACTTTCCCGATCTGGACCCGCGCCAGCGGCGGAGGCTGGTGTTCGCCGGCGCCGCACCGGGCCGGGAGCGGTGAGCGCCACGGGCCCGACGGGCGGCAACTTCGCCATGCCCCCGATGCTGGCCGTGCGCGACGCCGTGGCCCGGGCGCTGGCCGAGGACCTGCTGCCGCTGGGCGACCTCACGGCTGCGCTGGTGCCCGAGGGGTCCAGGGCCCGGGCTGCGGTGGTCACCCGCCAGCCGGGCGTGGTGGCCGGCTCGGCTTGTGTGGTCGAGACGTTCGCCCAGCTCGACCCTGCGGTCACCGTCGAGTGGCAGGCCGGCGACGGCAGCGAGGTCGCCGCCGGTCACGTGCTGGGAACCGTCGTTGGACCGCTCGCCCCGATCCTCACCGGTGAGCGGACGGCCCTGAACTTCCTGTGCCACCTGTCCGGCATCGCCACCCTCACCCGGCGCTACGTGGCGGCCGCCGGCGGCGAAGCGACGATCTGGGACACCCGCAAGACATTGCCCGGGCTGCGGGCCCTCGAGAAGGCGGCGGTCCGAGCCGGCGGCGGCCGCAACCACCGTGGGAGCCTCAGCGACTTCATCCTGGTCAAGGACAACCACCTGGCCGGGCTGAGCATCGGCGAGGCGGTGCGGCGCGCCCGGCTGCGGTGGCCGGCCCGCACGGTCGAGGTCGAGTGCGACCGCCGGGAGCAGGTCGTCGAGGCGGTCGAGGCCGGGGCCGACCTGGTGCTCCTCGACAACATGGGCCCCGAGGACGTGTCGGCTTGCGTGGCGCTGGTGGCCGGCCGGGCCGCCGTCGAGGTGTCTGGCGGCGTCACCCTGGAGACGGTGGCGGCGTATGTCGCCGCGGGTGCCGAGCTCATCTCCACGAGCGCCATCACCCAGTCGGCCCCCGCGCTCGACATCGGCCTCGACATCGACATCGACATCGACATCTCCGGGCCGGAGGGGATCTGATCCCCATGCTCCTCTGCATCGACTGCGGCAACACCCAGACGGCCATCGGCATGTACGCAGGCGTCGGGGGCGACGCTGCGCTGCTCGACCAGTGGCGGATCGCCACGAACGTGGAGCGGACGAGCGACGAGCACGCCCTCCTCCTCGACCAGCTGCTCGGCCTGCACGACCTCGGCCTCGACGACGTGGGTGGGGTGGCCATCGCCTCGACCGCTCCGGCGCTCACCGCCACGCTCAAGGAGATGTGCCAGCGGCGCCTGGGCCGGGCCACCCTGGTCGTGGTCGAGGCCGGGGTGCGCACCGGCATGCCCATCCGCTACGACAACCCGCGCGAGGTCGGGCCCGACCGGATCGCCAACGCCGTCGCTGCCTTCGATCGCTATGGGGGCCCGACGACCGTGGTCGACTTCGGGACGGCCACGATCTTCGACGCCATCTCCGATGCAGGCGAGTACCTGGGCGGCGCCATCTTCCCCGGGCTCGAGGTGAGCGTCGACGCCCTGTTCGGCCGGGCGGCGGCCCTCCGCCGGGTGGAGCTGGCCCCGCCCAGGCACGTCATCGGGCGGAGTGTCACCGAATCGATTCAGTCCGGCGTCGTCCTCGGCTTCGCCAGCGTGGTCGAGGGCATGTGCGACCGCTTCGACGAGGCCACGGGGTTCGAGGCCACGACCGTCTTCACCGGCTCGGTGGCCGACCTCATCGCCCCGGTCGTCGACCGCCAGGTCCACGTCGAGCCCTGGCTCACCCTGATGGGCCTCCGTCTGATCTACCAGCGGAACTCCGCCGTCTGACCCACTTCGCATAGCCGGGGAACCACCCGTAGGTTTCTGGCGACCCGACGAATCTTGGAGGATGCCATGGCCAGGCTGAAGGTGGGCGCCGAGAGCGGCAGCCCGATCGAGGTCCACTACGAGGACGTCGGCTCCGGCAAGCCGGTCGTGCTGATCCATGGGTGGCCGCTGAGCGGGCGGTCGTGGGAGAGCCAGGTGCCGGCGCTGGTCGAGGCCGGCTACCGGGTCGTCACCTATGACCGTCGTGGC
>JBKJUI010000234.1:0-10967 GCA_046590775.1 Acidimicrobiales bacterium | reverse complement strand
CCTCGAGGCAGGCGATCTGCTCGCCCTGACGCCGCTCGAGCACCTGCACGTAGGTGGCCGCCTCGAGCAGGTGCTCGAGCGCCGTCAGGGCGAGCAGATCGCCTGCCTCGAGGAGATCGCCTACCGCCAAGGGTGGCTCGGGGCCGAGGAGCTGACTCGACTGGCGACCGCCATGGGCCGGTCCCGCTACGGCGACCACCTCCGCAGGCTGGCGGCAACGGCGCCGCCGGTAGCCTGACCTGACATGCGTCAGCTCGTGACCGGGGGAGCCGGCTTCATCGGCTCCAACTACGTGCGCCACGTGCTGGCCTCGACCGATGCCGAGGTGACGATCTACGACGCCCTCACCTACGCCGGGAACCTGTCGACGCTGCGGGACATCGACGACGATCCGCGGGTCCGGTTCGTGAAGGGCGACATCTGCGACCTGGGCACCCTGCAGGAGGCCATGGCCGGCCATGAGGTGGTCGTCCACTTCGCCGCCGAGACCCACGTCGACCGCTCGATCGGTGGCAGCTCGGCCTTCGTGCAGACCAACTGCGTCGGGACCAACCACGTCATGGAGGCGGCGCGCCTGGTGGGCGCCCAGAAGGTGGTGCACATCGGAACCGACGAGGTGTATGGCTCGGTCGAGGCCGGGTCCTCGAAGGAGTCCGACCCCCTGGACCCCCGATCGCCCTACTCGGCGTCCAAGGCCGGTTCCGACCTCATCGCCCTCTCCCACCACGCCACCCACGGCGTCCCGGTCGTCGTCACCCGCTGCACCAACAACTTCGGCCCGTTCCAGTTCCCCGAGAAGCTGATCCCGCTGTTCGCCACGAACCTGATGGACGGCGGAACGGTGCCCCTGTACGGCGACGGCCTGAACGAGCGCGACTGGCTGTACGTCGACGACCACTGCGCCGCCCTCGTGGTCGTCGTCGACCGGGGAGAGCCGGGCGAGATCTACAACATCGGCGCCGGCAACGAGACGCCGAACCGGGTGCTCACCGACAAGCTGCTCGCCCACACCGGGCGAGATGCCTCGGCCGTCCGGTACGTCACCGACCGCCTGGGCCACGACCGCCGGTACTCAGTCGACGTCGCCAAGGTCAGCGCCCTCGGCTGGCACCGCCGCCGCACCCTCGACGAGGCGCTGGAGGAGACCGTGCGGTGGTACCGCGACAACCGCTGGTGGTGGGAGCCGCTCAAGCCCGGGCCGCCCCCTCGAGCGGGAGTCTGACGTGAGGGCACTCGTCACCGGCGCCGGCGGCCAGCTGGGCGCCGAGCTGTGCGCGGTCCTGGGCGAGGCGGGCGACGACGTGGTGGCCGCCACGCGCCAGCGGCTCGACGTCACCTCCCGGGACCTGGTCCTCGGCGCCATCCTCGGCGTTCGGCCCGACGTGGTCTTCCACGTGGCGGCCTGGACCGACGTCGACGCCTGCGAGGCTGACCCCGCCCGGGCTCTGCCCGTCAACGCCTTGGCCAGCCGCCACGTGGCCGAGGCCTGCCGCCTGGCCGGCAGCCACCTCGTGGCCCTCAGCACCGATTACGTCTTCGCCGGCGACGGGACGAAGCCCTACGCCGAGTGGGACGAGACGGAGCCCCGCTCGGCCTACGGGCGCTCGAAGCTCGCCGGCGAGCGGGAGGTGACGGCGGGGTGCCCCGGTGCCACGGTGGTGCGCACGTCCTGGCTGTGCGGGGCGTCGGGGCCGAACGTGGTGCGCACCGCCCTCCGCCTGGCCGAGGACCCCGCCCGGGAGCTGGCCTTCGTCGACGACCAGGTCGGTTCACCCACGTTCACCTCCGACCTGGCCCCCCTGCTGCGCCGCCTGGGCACAGCCAGGGCACCCGGCACCTTCCACGCCACCAACCAGGGCGCCACCAGCTGGCACGGGTTGGTCTGCGAGGTGCTGGCCGCGGCCGGCCACGACCCGTCACGGGTGCGGCCGATCGCCACGGCCGACCTCGACCCGCCCCGGGCGGCCCCTCGCCCCGCCTACAGCGTCCTCGACGGTGCGGCGCTGCGAGGCCTCGGGTACGAGCCGCTGCCCGACTTCCGCGATCCGCTCGCCCGCCTCGTGAAGGAGATCTCCCATGGCTGACGTCGCCATCGTCGGAACCGGCTACGTCGGCCTCACCACCGGTGCGTTCCTCGCCCACGCCGGCCACCGCGTCACGTGCGCCGACCTCGACCCCGCCAAGATCGACCTCCTCAACGCCGGGGAGATCCCCATCGTGGAGCCCGGCCTCCTCGAGCTCGTCCGGGAGGGCATCGACGGCGGCCGCCTGCACTTCATCGTCGGTGCGGAAGCGGCGGCCGCCGAGTCCGACTTCGTCTTCCTGTGCGTCCAGACGCCCCAGGGCAGCGACGGGTCGGCCGACCTCAGCTACATCGAGTCGGCGGCGCGGGAGATCGCGTCGGTCCTGCGGTCGCAGTCCGTCGTCATCAACAAGTCGACCGTGCCGGTCGGGTCAACCCTCGTGGTCGAGCGGGCGCTGGCCCGCAGCGACGTGTCCGTCGTCTCCAACCCCGAGTTCCTCCGCGAGGGCTCGGCCGTTCACGACTGCTTCCACCCGGACCGCATCGTGATCGGCTCCGAGGACCATGCTGCCGCCATCCGGGTGGCCGAGCTGTACGAGTCGGTGAAGGCCCCGCTCCTCATCACCGACCCGGCCAGCGCCGAGACGATCAAATACGCGTCGAACGCCTTCCTGGCCACGAAGATCAGCTTCGTCAACGCCATCGCCAACGTCTGCGAGGCGGTGGGCGCCGACGTCCGCGAGGTCGTCCTCGGCATGGGGTACGACAAGCGCATCGGGTTCGAGTTCCTCCGCCCCGGTCCGGGCTGGGGCGGCAGCTGCTTCCCGAAGGACACCAGGGCGCTGGTGCGCATCGCCGAGGACGCCGGCTATGACTTCGACCTGCTCAAGGGCGTGATCGCCGTGAACGAGGAGCAGAAGGAGCGGATCACGGCCAAGGTGGTGCAGGCCGCCGGAGGCACCCTCGTCGAGACGACGGTCGCCGTGTGGGGCCTCACCTTCAAAGCCCGCACCGACGACCAGCGTGACTCCCCGGCGCTCGACATCATCCGCCGCCTCACCACCCAGGGAGCCAACGTCCGAGCCTACGACCCGACCGTGACCGATCCGCTGCCGGGCATGGAGGTCTGTGCCGACGCCTATGCCGCATGCGAGGGGGCCACGGTGCTCGTGGTCCTGACCGAGTGGGACGAGTTCCGCTGGGTCGACTTCGCCAAGTGCAGGGCCGCCATGTCCGGCGCCGCCCTGGTCGACGCCCGCAACCTCCTCGACCCGGCCTCTGTGCGCAGGCAGGGCTTCGCCTACACCGGTGTCGGCCGCGTCAGCTGATGCGGCTCGTCGTCACCGGCGCGGCCGGCTTCCTCGGCAGTCACCTGTGTGAGGCGCTCCTCGCCCGGGGTGACGAGGTGGTGGGCTACGACAACCTGGTCACCGGCCAGCGGTCGAACGTCGACCTGCTCTGCGCCTCCTCGGCGTTCTCTTTCGTCGAGCAGGACATCACCGACCCGCTGGAGGTCGACGGGCCGGTCGACGGCGTGCTGAACCTCGCCAGCCCGGCCTCTCCCGAGGACTTCAGCCAGATCCCGATCAAGATCCTGAAGGTCGGCGGCATCGGCACCTACAACTGCCTGGGCCTGGCCAAGGCCACGGGAGCCCGCTTCGTGCTGGCCAGCACCAGTGAGGTCTACGGCGACCCCCTCGTCCACCCGCAACCCGAGACGTACTGGGGCAACGTCAACCCGATCGGCGAGCGGGGCTGCTACGACGAGGCCAAGCGCTTCGCCGAGGCGATCACCATCGCCTACCACCGTCAGCACGGCGTCGACGTCGGGATCGTCCGCACGTTCAACACCAGCGGGCCGCGGTTCCGCCCGGCCGACGGGAGGGTCCTCTCCACCTTCGTCACCCAGGCGCTGCGCGGCGCCCCCATCACCGTGCAGGGCGACGGCAGCCAGACGCGGTCCATCTGCTACGTCGACGACCAGGTGCGGGGCTACGTGGCCATGCTCGACCACCCAGGCGTGGTGGGCCCGGTGAACATCGGCACCGAGGACGAGATCACGATCCTGCGCCTGGCCGAGCTGGTGCGCGAGATGGTCGGGTCCGAGAGCCCGATCGTCCACGGACCGGCCCGGGCCGACGACCCGAAGCAGCGGTGCCCCGACCTGACGAGGGCCCGCGGGCTGCTCGGCTGGAAGCCCGAGGTCCCCCTCGAGGACGGCCTGCGCCGCACGATCGCCTGGTTCCGGGACCAGCAGTGAAGGCGACGAGGCCGGGGAACCCGGTCCTTGCCGTCGTCGTGAACTGGAACGCCGGGGGCCACCTCGTGGCGTGCGCCCGCACGCTCGTCGAGGCCGGGGCGGCCGAGGTGGTGGTGGTCGACAACGCGTCGACCGACGACTCGCTGAGCCGGCTCGAAGCCGTCGCCCTGGACGGGGTGCGGGTGGTGCGGGCCGGGCGGAACCTGGGCTACGGGGCCGGCATCAACCTGGGTGTGGCCGCCGCCGGCCCCGGCCACGTGCTGGTCTGCAACCCCGACCTGCTGCTCGACGCCGGCTGCATCGAGGCGCTCGTGCAGCGGCTCGACGGGGAGCCCGACCTCGGCATCGTGGCTCCCCGGCTGCGCAACCCCGACGGCTCCACCTACGTCAGCGGCCGGCCGTTCCCGTCGCTGGTCGACGCCATGGGTCATGCCTTCGCCGGCCTGTTCTGGCCTGGGAACCCGTGGACCCGCCGGTACCTGCGGACCGGGTGGGACCGCGAGGAGCCCGCCGATGTCGACTGGGCCTCCGGCGCGCTCCTCCTCGTCCGCCGCCACACCTTCGAGCTGCTGGGTGGCTTCGACGAGCGCTTCTTCATGTTCATGGAGGACGTCGACCTGTGCTGGCGGGCCCGGGAGCAGGGCTTCCGGGTGAGCGTCGAGCCGGCGGCCGGTGCGGTGCACGTCGTCGGAGCCAGCCGCGCCTCCCGCCCCTACCGGATGGTCGTGGCCCACCACCGGTCCCTGTGGCGCTGGTCGTCCCTGCGCTGGGCCGGCTGGCACCGGTTGGGCCTGCCCCTCGTGGCGGTGGCCCTGATCGTGCGCGCCGCCCTCGTCTGCCTGGCTCTGCGCACCGGCCGGGGGCCAGGCCGCAACGACCGCCCGTCGACCCCGCCGGCCCTCCCGTCGCCCCCGGTGCAGCCCCCGGACCTCGCCACCGCCATCCTGCCCCACCCCGGCCACCCAGGCGCCTGACACGACCTGCCCGGTTCAGGCTCGGGTGGGAGTGGACCGGACGAGGCGGGCGTAGCGCGCCGACCAGGCCGGGTCGGGAAGGGGCGGGAGGAGGACGGGACGGCTCTGGCGGGACGCCGTGGACGTCGTCACCGGCAGCATGTCGAGGAGCGCGGCGACCGTGGCCGGGGGGTTGGCCGGCGGGACGAGGCGGCCGGCACCGCCGTCGGCGAGTCCGAGGATCTCCACGTGGCCGCCGAGCCCCGTGGCGACCACCGGCACGCCGCAGGCCAGGGCCTCGACGACGGAGAGGCCCCAAGGCTCGGGGGTGGTCGACAGCGCCACCAGCAGGTCGGCGTCGGCCACCAGGTCGGCGACGTCGTCCCGTTCGCCCAGCCACACCACGCCGTCGAGGGACTCGGCCCGTCGGCGGAGGCCGTCGGCGAAGGCCTCCTTGCCGGCCACGGCGGCGCCGGCGATGGCCAGGACCGCGTCGGGCCGAGCCGCCCGCACCCCGGACCAGGCGTCGAGGCCGACCTCCACGCCCTTCCACGTGTCGAGGCGGCTGGCGGCCACGACCAGGGGACGGTCGTCGGCGATGCCGGCGCGGGCCCGGAAGGCGCCGGCTCGCCCGGGTCGAAAGGCCTGGCGGTCGGCGTCGTCGAGCACGACCTCGACCTGGGATCCCTGAAGCTGTCGGGCCACGGTCTCCGAGGCGGCCACGACGAGGGTGGCGAACCGCCGGGTGAGGACGCGCTCGACGCGCAGGGCCAGCCCCGACTGGGTCACGACCTCACGGGCGTGCCAGACGTGAGGTCGTCGCAGGAGGAGGGCGACGGCCCAGCCGTACCACGAGTGCAGCGAGTTCGTGTGGACGACGTCGGCCCGGATGCGACGGGCCAGGCGCCAGAGGCGGGCCACGGCCAACGGCCACCCGACGGCGTACAGGAGCCACCAGCGGATGCCGCCGGACGTGGTGAGGCGGCGCATGGGCACCAGGTGCACCGTGGCGCCGGCCGCCTCGAGCTCGGATCGCAGGGGGGGCTCGGCCGGCACGGCCACGTGGGCCGACACCTCGGGCGGGAGGGCGCGCACCAGCCGGAGCAGGGCGTGATCGGACCCGCCGCGCTCGGACACCGGCTGGACGTACAGGATGGTGGGGGTGCGGGTGGCCATGAACCTCGAACAGCTCTTCCAGCCGTCGCCGGGGGGCATCGGACGGTATACCGCGAGGCTGGCCGCCCACCTGCCGGGGACCGGCTGGGAGGTGCTGGCCTTCTGCGGCCTTCACCGCCGGGCCACCACGTCCGCGGCGCTGGCCGCCGAGGGGCTGGCCGACCTCGGGCTCACCCGGCTGCCGTTGCCCCGGCCGGCGCTGTACGACGCGTGGTCCCGGCTGGGTCACCCCGACGTGGCCGCCCTGCCCGGGCTCCGAGCGGCGGACGTGGTCTTTGCCCCGTCGGTGGCCGTCCCGCCCCGGCGTCGGCGGCCCCTGGTGGTCACCGTCCACGACGCCGCCCCGCATCTGTTCCCCGAGAGCTTCCCGCCCCGCGGGCTGCGGTTCCACCTCGACGGCATCGACGCCGCCGCCCGCCGGGCCGACCTCGTCCTCACCGTCTCGGAGAGCTCGAAAGGCGAGCTGGTCGAGCACACGGCCATCGCCGAGGACCGCATCCGGGTGGTGGCGAACGGGGTGGACGTCGAGGTGGCGTCCGAGGCCGAGGTGGAGGCGTTCTCCGCCCGCGCCGGCCTGGCCGCCCGGCCGTACGTGCTGTGGGTCGGCTCCCTCGAGCCGCGCAAGAACGTCGAGGCGCTGCTCGGGGTGCCGCCGGCGCTGGCGGCGGCAGGGCTGCCGCACCGACTGGTGCTGGCCGGGCCCGATGGCTGGGGGCCAACCGCCCAGACGGTGCGCACCGCCGCCAGGGCTGGCGGCGGCTCCATCCGGCTCCTCGGCCCCGTCGCGGCCGCCGACCTGGCCGCGCTCTACCGGGGCGCCGAGCTGTTCTGCTTCCCCAGCGTCCACGAGGGTTTCGGGCTGCCCGTCCTCGAGGCCATGGCGCAGGGGACCCCGGTGCTGTGCAGCATGGCGGCCTCCCTGCCCGAGGTGGCTGGCACGGCGGCCCGCTACGTCGACGGCGACGGGCCCGATGCCTGGGGTGCCGCGGCGGTCGATCTGCTGGCCGACGGGAGCGCCCTGGCCGGCCTGGCGGCGGCCGGCCCGGCTCGCGCCGCCGGCTTCACCTGGGCCGCCTGCGCCGAGGCGACCGGGGCTGCCCTCCGGGAAGCGGCGGGGGCCAGGTAGTCTCGCCTTCCGGCATGGGCAAGGCATCGTCATCGAAGAAGGTCGCACGGGCAGCAGGCACCGGAGGCGGTCGCACCAATCGGGGCAAGACCCCCGTTCTCTGGTACGGCTCCCTGGTGCTCATCGTGGTCGCAGGCATCGGCCTCACCGCCTTCAGTCGCGAGCAGCGCCTCGACGAGCTGAACTCACCGGAGAGCAAGGAGGAGCCGCGAGCCAACGACGACCACTGGCACGTGGCCCTCGGCGTGCGGGTCTGTGACCGCTGGCTCGACCCGATCACCGACCAGACCGACCCGAAGGGCGTCCACTCCCACGGGGACGGCATCATCCACGTCCACCCGTTCGTGGCCTCCGCCGCCGGCCGCCAAGCCACCCTCAACCGCTATGCCGAGGCGGTCAAGGGCATCAAGCTCGAGGCCGATCGCTTCGCCTGGCCCGAGGGTGACGGCAAGAAGGTCGAGGACCGCCGCACCGGTGACAAGTGCGGCGAAGGCGAGGGGGCCAAGGACGCAGAGGTCGTGGCCTTCTACAACGGCGTCAAGCACGAGGGCGACCCGGGCGACATCCGCTTCACCGACAGGGGCAAGCTGGTGCTGGCCTTCGTGCCCAAGGGCACGACCTACGAGCAGATCGGCGACCCGCCCAGCACGGCGGGTCTCGACAACCTGAGCGACGTGGACCCCGCGGAGGCGGCCAAGCAGTCGCAGCAGGTCGACCCCGGCAGCCTTCCCGGAGCCGGCGCGACGGGCACGCCGGTTGTGCCGGGCATCCCGGGTGCGCCGGGCACCCCGGTTTCGCCTGGCGAGGGTGCGCCGCCGGCGTCGGGTGCCCCCCCGGCTTCGGGTGCCCCGCCGGCCTCGGGCGCCCCGCCGGCAGGGCCCTAGCCCCGTGGACGCCGTCGTCCTCGTCGGTGGCTTCGGGACGCGGCTGCGCCCGCTCACGCTCACGGTGCCCAAGAACCTGGTGCCGGTGGCGGGGGTCCCGCTCATCGAGCGGGTCGTCGCCCATCTGGCGGCCCACGGCATCGACCGCGTGGTGCTCTCCCTCGGCTACCGGCCCGACAGCTTCTTCGCCGCCTTTCCGTCGAACATGGCCGCCGGCATCCCCCTCACCTACGTCGTCGAGCCCGAGCCGCTCGACACGGCCGGGGCCATCCGCTTCGCCGCCAAGGACGCCGGCGTGCGGGACACGTTCGTGGTGGCCAACGGAGACGTGCTCACCGATCTCGACGTCACCGCCCTGATCGACACCCACCGGCGCACGGGCGCCGAGGCCACGATCGCCCTCACCCCGGTCGACGACCCGTCCCGCTTCGGCGTGGTCACCACCGACGCCAGCGGCCGGGTCACCGACTTCGTCGAGAAGCCGGCGCCGGGTGAGGCGCCCACCAACCTCATCAACGCCGGGACCTACGTGCTCGAGCCCTCGGTCCTCGGCCGCATCGCCGCTGACCGGAAGGTGTCGGTCGAGCGCGAGGTCTTCCCCGCCATGGTGGCCGCAGGAACCCTCTTCGCCCTGGCCTCCGACACCTACTGGCTCGACGTCGGCCTCCCCGACTCGTACCTGAAGGCCACCACGGACCTCCTCGACGGCACCCGGGGTGCCGGCCCTCCCGCCCCCGGCGCCGACCGCCGGGCCGAGGGGGGTTGGACGCTGGGTGAGCCGGTGGTCCAGCCCGGAGCGGCAATCGACGACCAGAGCCTGCTGTGCGACGGGTGCCGGGTGGCCGACGGCGTCGACATCCGCCGCTCCGTGGTGGGTCCGGCCAGCCGCATCGCCGTCGGGGCCAAGCTCGACGACGCAGTGCTCCTCGCTGGCGCCATCCTGGGCGAGGGAGCTGTCGTCGAGCGCAGCATCGTCGGCCCCGGAGCGGTCATCGGGGCCGGGGCGAAGGTCACCGGGCTCTCCGTCCTGGGCGAAGGCGTCGTCATCGCCCCCGGCAGCTCCGCCGACGCCGCCCGCCTCCCCACCTGGGACGACTGACCGACCACGGTCGCCTCGAGATGGCCCAGCGGACCCGTCGCATCGCGGCAATCCGGGTGCGTTGCTCCGATCATCGACGATGCGGTCGATAGGACCCCTAGCCGGATGGAGGGACGCATGGCACCGACCGCCAGGGACCGCACGGCCAGGCGGGTCCAGCGGATGGATCCTGCCCACGCGGGGGTCAAGGGACCGGGGCCTCGTGGGGCGGCTCCTTCGCCCCACCTCAGCCCGGTCGCCGTCAGCGCCCTCGCTCTGCAGCGGACGGCGGGGAACCAGGCGGTCGCCCGGATGGTGGCGCAACGAAAGGTCAAGGCGGGACAGGGCCTTTCGGGGATCGTCGGGGGATCGGCGTTCCAGGCCGAGCTCCGCAAGCGGGTGGAGGCGACACCCAAGCTGGGGGAGGGGATCCCGGAGCCCGAGAAGATCCAGGAGGCCGGCCAGGATGCAGTTGCGGATGCCGAGGTCCTGAAGGTCGTCCAGGGCCGCCCGTCGCTGGCCGCCGTGGCCGAGCGGACGTTGTCGGGGCCCGTGGATGCACCCAGCAGAGCCGAGGCCCCGCAAGCCGCGCCGACCAGCATCTCCGGCAAGATCGGAGCCTTCTTCTCGCGGTTGAAGCGGGCGCTCACGCCGAGTGCGGTGACGAAGGCACAGGTCGGCAACGCCACAGAGACGGTGGCCAAGGGCGGCTACGCCACCGCGACGACCGGCGCCTCCGTGCTGGGCCAGGCTGGGCACCTCGCCGGTGGCCTGGCGACCATCGGGCAGAACACGGCTTCGGCTGTGGTGGCCGCAAGTCCGGCCGTCGCGGCCATCGCCCACATCGTTCCCGTGATCGGCATCTTCCTGGCGCCGATGACGATGTGCCTGAACGGGTTCCAGGCGGGCAAGGCCTGGGACCGAGCGGCCCGGCTCGAGGAGCTGATCCAAAAGGCGGACGGCACGGCGAGGGCTGCGGGCCACCCGCCGGAGATCGTCACTGCTGTGCGCGGCGCCATGGAGCAGAAGTACGAGCAGGCCAGCCGGAAGGCGAAGATGGCGGTGGCCAGCGCCCTCTCGCTCACCGGCGGGCTGATCCTGCTCACGGTCGCGCTGGCGAGCAACCCGGTGGGCTGGGTCATCGGCGCCGCCCTGGCTGTCCTTGGTGGCGTCTATGGCTTCTACATCTCGGCCCGGGCCATCTACCGGAAGTTCAAGAAGGTGGACAAGGGCGTGAAGCGCAAGGCCATCACCGACGCCCTGGTGAAGGGGCTGAAGGACGGTGACCCGCTGGCGGTGCAGGCGGTGCGAGAGCTCGGCCTCAACCCCGAGACCATCGTCGCCAAGGGCGGCGACGCCCTCCTCTTCGCCCGCCTGACCACCGGGTAGGCCAGCCTCGCAGGGCGAGGAGCCGATCAGGGTCCTACCGCAAGCGGTGCTGCGCGTCGCCGTGAACGCCGGCCGATG
>JBKJUI010000067.1:0-3102 GCA_046590775.1 Acidimicrobiales bacterium | reverse complement strand
GGCCGCCGCGAGGCCAGACTGTCGGTGTGACCGTGCGGGTGTTCCTCCTCGACGACCACGAGATCGTGCGGCGTGGCCTGCGCGAGCTCCTCGAGGCGGAGGAGGACCTCGACGTGGTCGGCGAGGCTGGCACCGCCGAGGAAGCCTTGGCCCGGATCGGTGCCGTCAGCCCGAACGTGGCCGTCCTCGATGTGCGGTTGCCCGATGGTGACGGCGTCCAGGTCTGCCGCGAGATCCGGTCGAAGCACCCCGACATCGCCTGCCTCATGCTGACGTCCTACGCCGACGACGAAGCGTTGTTCAGCGCCATCGTGGCCGGCGCTTCCGGGTACGTGCTGAAGCAGGTCCGAGGGACCGACCTCGTCGACGGTGTCCGCCGAGTCGGGCGGGGCGAGTCGCTCCTCGATCCGGCCACCACGGCCAGGGTCCTCCAACGGATCCGTCAGCCCGCCGAACCGGACGAGCTGGCCGTCCTCACCGACCAGGAACACCACATCCTCGATCTCATCGTCGAAGGGCTCACGAACCGTCAGATCGGTGAACGGCTGTTCCTGGCCGAGAAGACCGTCAAGAACTACACCTCCAACCTCCTCTCCAAGCTGGGTATGAGCCGCCGGACCGAAGCGGCCGTCTACGCCGCACGCCTAGCCGAACGCCGCCGACAACACAACGACTGAACCGGCAGCGACCACCTGCTGCGGCCCAAGCAAGGAGTGAGGATCGTCACCGATCTCAAAGCAAAGCGCCGTTCAGGTCGACAGCGACCCGGGATGGAACGATCGGACGAACACAAACTGTCCCCGGAACAGCTCTGAACACCACGGTCGCCCCGCTACGCCGGCGGCTGAGCGCGATCCCCAGCAGCTGGACCATCGAAGACCCGTCCCGTGATGACCCGAGGATCGATGCGTAGCAATCGGGGCTTGGAGCCGGGCGCCCACGGAAACACCTCGATGGTCTGGAGGTGCTCCGACAACTCATCGACGGCGTCGGTGATGTCGTGGCCCATCCCCTGAACCATGACACTCCAGCCGCTCCGACGCACCGGGTCAGAACCGTCGACCTCAAAGGCCACCACGCCTCACGTCTTGATCGCAAGAGGACCTTCGCCTCTGGCCGGCGGCGCCCAGCAGGCTCACCATCGGGGAGAGCCCATCAGGAGGTGTGTTGATGAAGTCACTCGTGTACCACGGACCCGGTCAGAAGGCATGGGAGGACAGGCCGAACCCGACGATCCTCAGCGACACCGACGTCATCGTCGGTGTCGACGCCGTCACCATCTGCGGCACCGATCTCCACATCCTCAAAGGTGACGTGCCGGCGGTGACCGACGGGCGGATCCTCGGTCACGAGGCGGTCGGAACGGTCGCCGCTGTGGGCGCTGCGGTGAAGACCCTGCAGGTCGGGGACCGGGTGCTGGTGTCCTGCATCACCTCGTGCGGTTCCTGCCGCTTCTGCCGGGACCGCCGCTACGGCCAATGCCTCGGCGGCGGCGGCTGGATCCTGGGACACACCATCGACGGCACCCAGGCCGAGTACGTCCGCGTGCCCTTCGCTGACACCTCCACCCACCGGGTGCCAGCCGGCGTCACCGACGAGCAGATCCTTATGCTGGCCGACATCCTGCCCACCGGCTACGAGGTCGGGGTCCTCAACGGCACCGTCCAACCCGGTGACGTCGTCGCCGTCGTCGGAGCGGGCCCCATCGGGCTGGCTGCCATCGCCGGCTCACGCCTGTTCAGCCCGAGCCACATCGTCGCCATCGACTTGGCCGACAACCGGTTGGAGGCTGCGAAGCAGTTCGGTGCCGACATCGTGATCAACAACTCCCGTGAGGACGCCGCAGCGATCATCGGCCAGCTCACCGGCGGCCTGGGCGCCGACGTCACGATCGAGGCCGTCGGCACCCCCGCAACCTTCGAGCAGGCCGTCCGGCTCGCCCGTCCCGGCGGTCACATCGCCAACATCGGCGTCCACGGCCAACCCGTGACCCTCCACCTCGAAGACCAGTGGATCCGCGACATCACCATCACCACCGGCCTTGTCGACACCTCCACCACGCCGACACTGCTCCGTCTCGTCACAACCCAGCAGCTCGACGCCGGACGCTTCGTCACCCACCACTTCACGCTCGACCAGTTCGAGCAGGCCTACGACACCTTCTCCCGCGCCGCCGAGACCGGGGCCCTCAAGGTGGTCCTGACCAGGACATGACAGCCAGCCACCCGTCCCCGGTCGAGACCGCGGAGCCCACCGAGGTCCTGCACCACCGAGCCTTTGGCGAAGGCCCTCTGGCGGCCGGTTCGGGACCTTCGGCCGTAGTCGGCGCCGGGGCCCGGGCGCAGGATGACCCACAAGCAAAAGGACGCAACCAGGAGGTCGCACTGATGATCACCACCCCAGCCACCGACGTACAGGCCGACACCTACGACCACCACGCGGCCGCGGCGCCCAAGGCCCGCCTCATCACCGAGCGGGCCGCCCAAGCCCTGGCAATCCTGCGCATCACCGTGGGTCTCACCTTCGTCTGGGCCTTCCTGGACAAGACCTTCGGGCTGGGCTGGTCAACGACCTCGGCCAAGGCCTGGGTCAACGGCGGCTCACCGACGAAAGGCTTCCTGAGCAACGTCGAAGCCGGACCCTTCGCCTCGACCTTCCACAGCTTCGCCGGGGCGACCTGGGCCAACTGGCTGTTCATGATCGGCCTCGCCGGCATCGGCACCGCCCTCGTCGCCGGCGTGGCCGTCCGGTCCGCCGCCGTCAGCGGCAGCGTGCTCCTCGGCCTGATGTGGGTCGCCCAGTGGCCACTGGCCCGCCACGTCACCGGCGGGGCCCCCACCGGCTCCACCAACCCGCTCATCGACTCCCATGTCATCACCGCCCTGGTCCTCATCGTGGTGGCCATGACCTACGCAAGCACCACATGGGGCCTCGGGAAACGCTGGGCCCGCCTGCCGTTCGTCTCCCACCACCGCTGGGCCGTCTGACACACAACCTGGGAGCTGCTTGGAGGACTTTGATCGCAGGATTCTGGCGGCTGTTCGAACACCGGTCCTCGGCTGATCTTCCCACGGCCGGATGCCAAACTGAGCGGCCCGGGCG
>JBKJUI010000114.1:0-9586 GCA_046590775.1 Acidimicrobiales bacterium | reverse complement strand
GCGCGCCGGGGGCCCGCCGTCTGAGGTGGAGGCGCTGATCGACGCCAGCCGCGAGTCGGCCGAGCGCCTTCGCCTTCGGCCGCTGCTCCGCAAGCTCGACCAGCTCGCCGCCGAGCGGGGACTCGGAACTCCGGCCGGGCGCTGAGGCCCGGGCCTGGCACCACGCCGTCCAAGCGGGTCGTGCGCCTCATGCGCCTGCACGGTTGTTGCCGGCGGCGCCTCCCATGTCAGGAAGGCGCCGCCGTGAGAGTTGCTCAGGTCGCCTTGCGACCGTTCAGCAGCGCCGCCACGACCATGGCAACGCCCATCCCGAGGGCGCCGCCGGCCAGGAAGATCACGGTGCGGGAGATGCCCTTCGAGACGGCCTTCGCCATCCCGAGCGGCCGCCCATCGAGGCCCACCGACGCCATGTACACATCCTCGGCCTGGTTCACGGCGTCGCCGTTGCGGGTGTCCTGCCAGCTGAAGAAGGCACCGTCACCGGTCGAGGCGATGCCCACGGGGCCGGCCGAGCCGATGTTGTTGGCCCACGCCCCGATCGAACGGTCGGCACTGCGGTCGGAGATCCGCATGTTCGGCGAGAAGGTGCGGCCGCCGTCGGTCGACGACGAATAGAAGATGTCGGTGAACCCGCTCTCGCCCTCGGGGTCGCCCGCCGGCCTCGAGCTGAGGCGCCCGTCGTACCAAGCGACGTCGAGGCGCCCGCCCGGCGCCAGCGACAGGCCGGCGTAGGAGTGGTTCACGCCCTTGTTGACGTCGTCGTTCACCACCTTGCGCTCGCCCCAGGTCTTACCGCCGTCAGTGGACGCCCGGAACAGGATGTCGGACCGGTCCTTCTCCTTGAGCTCGTTGTTCTTGACCGTCTGGCTCCCCCACCAGACGACGTAGAGCGCCGTCGACTTCGGGTCGGCCACCAGGACCGGCGTCCGGTAGGACCGGTCGTTGCCGGCGTCCACCTGGCTCGACGTCCAGGTCTTGCCCTGGTCGGTCGAGGCGTAGTGCATGATCGGCCGGGGCGGGGTGGGGTCGGGGAGCTGGTAGGTCCTGGTCCAGGTCACCGCGTGCACCGTTCCGTTGCCGTCGACGGAGAGCGCGGGGTGGTCGGCGCCCAGCGGCCCGGCGATGTCGACCGGGGGACCGAAGGTGCGCCCGCCGTCGGTCGAGGCGACGACCTGGTTCAGCAGCTTCTGGGTCTTGCTCGAGAACGCCCCCTGGCGCCAGCCGATGTAGATCTTTGACGGGTCGGTCGGGTCGACGGCGCCGACGACGCCCTTGTTGTACGCGTCGGGCTTGCCCTCGGGCACCTTGTAGGCCGTCGCTGTCACGAAGCTTCGGCCGCTGTCGGTGGACCGGGCCAGGTAGACGTGGCGGGCGATGCTGTCACGATCGTCCTCGGTCGTGACTGGCCTGGGCTTGGTCAGGTCGGCGGGGTCGTTGGCTGCGAACGGGATGTAGAGGACGCCCTCCCGGTCGAAGAACAGGCTGAAGTACGACCCGAACTCGGCCCCGATGGAGCAGTCGGTGAAGGGCTTCACCATCATGTTGCCGCCGGCGAACCAGCTGCGGCCGGCATCGGTTGAGATGTGCACCCCGCACTCCCGGTTCCCCCGGATGTCGACCGACGCCGTGACCAGCTCGCCCGTCTTCGGGTTCCTGGCGATCAGTGGCGACGTGAAGTCCCGGACCGGCGACGGTGTGCCGGTGACCTGCACGGCGGCGGTGACCACAGCGCTTCCCGATTTCGATTCCCCGCCGGCGGACGGCATCGCCGTCGCCAGCCCCGCAACGATGAGCGCGGCACCTACAGCTAGAAACGTTCGACGCATCTTGGACTCCTTGCTCCCCCCAATGGAATGGCAGCACACTAGTCACCTCGGGGTGGCCCAGGCTGGAGAGAGCTGGGGCCATTCGATCGTCAGCCCGGACGCGTAAGAGCGGGCACCGAGGTGCCCGCTCTGTGCGTTTTCCGTCAGGATTTCCTCGGACCCTTAGGCGCCGGAATCACCCTTTGTGATGGGAGCGGTCACCAGAGCGGACTGGCGGCGGGTCTGGCGCACGAAGGTGGCGAAGCCGGCACCGAAGAGGAACAGGCCGAGCACGCCCACACCGATCGTCAGGGCCAGCATCCCCGACGTCGAGGACGTCCCCGTGGCCACCAGGTTCGAGGCGTTCGGAGAGGCGGCAGCCGCAGGCTCGACGCCGGCGCCGAGGACCCGGAAAGCAGCCCGGGCGGGCGTGCCGTACTGGTCCTTGCCCTTGTCGTCCAGCTGGCGGGCGATGATCACGTAGTCACCGGCGGGTCCCTCGGGGATGGCGAAGGTGGCGGTGATCGACCCCGACGGGTCGGGGATGGCCTGTCCGAGCACCGGTCCCTCGAGGGAGTTCCAACGGAACATGACGGGTGACGGCGCGCCCTCTGCGACGTACTTGAACGAGGAGCCGGTGACGGTCAGGTTGGAGCCGACCGTGCCGCTCGGGCTGCTCAGGTTCGTGGTCGCCAGGCTCGTGCAGGCAAAGGCTGCGGAGGCCCAGAGAAGAACAGCAGCCACAGCCGCACCACATGTTGCCAGACCGAACTTTCTCATGGGTCGCTCCTCTTGCCGGCGGGAATGAAGCGATGATCGCGCCTCTGAGGCCGGAAAAACAAGTGTCCAGGCGCTAGAGGTCTCGAACACATAGGTGTTCCCACCCCTCTAGGCAAGGTGCCTTGTGCGATGCCTTTCATCCGTTCTCGGACGGGCTGGCGGAGATCTTGAGCAGACGCTCGGCTTCGTCCTGTGCATCGCCGAGAGCGCTGCCCACGCCGGCGGGCAACGAGACGGGGGCGAGCAACCGGTCCAGGACGTCGCCCTCGAGGCTCTCGCTCTCGATCAGCGCCCGGGCCACGGCGTCGAGGACGCTGCGGTGCACCGTCAGGAGCTCGGCAGCCCTGGCCTCGGCGCCGGCGAGCAGGTCCTGCACGCAGGCGTCGATCTCCGAGGCGAGCCGTTCGGAGTAGGCGGCGGGCCCCATCCTGGCGAAGGCTCCTTCGGCCAGGGCACGGGTGGCGAAGGGTCCTAGCCGTTCGCTCATCCCGAAGTCCATCACCATCGTCCTGACCAGGGTCACGGCCGACTCGAGGTCGGCGGCGGCGCCGCTCGACTGCTCGCCGGTGACCAGGATCTCGGCGGCCCGACCGGCGAGGAACATCGTCGTCCGGTCGATCAGCTGCGAACGGGTCACCGCCGTCTGGTCGCCCTCGGGCAGGACCCAGGTGAACCCTCCGCCGTGGCCACGGGCCACGATCGACACCTTCCCCACCCGCTCGCGCCCCGGCAGCGCGGCGGAGACGACGGCGTGCCCCGCCTCGTGGACGGCGATGCGGAATCGGTCCTCGGCCGAGAGGATCCGTGAGCGGCGCTCGGGACCGGCCATGACCCGCTCGATGGCCTCGAACAGATGCCGCTGCTCGATGGCGGTGCTGCCCCGGCGGGCGGCCAGGAGGGCGGCTTCGTTCACGACGTTGGCGAGGTCGGCCCCCGAGAAGCCGGCCGTGCGGCGGGCGATGGCCTCGACGACCACGTCGTCGGCCAGGGGCTTGCCCCGCACGTGGATCTTGAGGATGCCGAGGCGGCCCTGGCGATCGGGTCGTTCGACGGTGATCCGGCGGTCGAACCGGCCGGGCCGCAGCAGTGCGGAGTCGAGGATGTCGACCCGGTTCGTGGCGGCGAGGACGACGACGCCGCTGCCCGACTCGAAGCCGTCCATCTCGACGAGCAGCTGGTTGAGCGTCGCCTCCCGCTCGTCGGAGCCCCCTGCGGCCACGACGCTGCGGCTGCGGCCGACGGCATCCAGCTCGTCGATGAACACGATGCAGGGGCCCGCCTCCTTGGCCACCTTGAAGAAGTCTCGTATGCGGGCGGCGCCGACGCCGACGAACATCTCGACGAAATCGGAGCCGGCGATGGTGAAGAAGGGGACGTTGGACTCGCCGGCCAGGCTGCGGGCCAGGAGCGTCTTGCCGCAGCCGGGCGGTCCGGTGAGCAGGATGCCCTTCGGGACCGACGCCCCCATGGCGAGGAACCGCTCGGGGCTGGTCAGGTAGTCGCGGACCTCGGCGACCTCCTCGATGGCCTCGTCGAGGCCGGCCACGTCCTTGAACGTGATCTTCGAGTCACCCGGGACCTGCCTCCGCCCGCTCGATCGGCCGAAGGCGGCCAGCGCGTCCCCGTTGCGGCCGACGAGGAGGTAAAGGACGAACAGGGCGTCGACGACGATGAGGGCTGGGAGGAGGAGCGTCGCCGGCACCACCAGGTTCTTGAGCGGCTGCTGCTTGACCTTCAGGGGCACGTCAGCAGCCGACAGCGCCGTGGTGAGACGGGCGAACAGCGTCTCGCGGCCGCCCGAGAAGGCCACCCAGTAGCGGCCCTCGTCGTAGGCGCCGACGATCCGGTTGTCGGACTCGAGGATCGTCGCCTCCTGCACCCGGCCCTGCTGCAGGTAGTCGATGTATTGGTCGATGCGCAGCTCGCGCCCCGGGGTGTGGGGGTTCGACCACCAGAGCACCAGGCCGTAGAAGGTGGCCAGCACCGGCAGGACCAGGATGCACAGGGCCAGCGCCCGGCGCCGGCCGTCAGGGCCGTCGGCGCCGTCCTTGCCGCCAGCGGCGTCCTTCTGGCGCCTACCTCGGGTCTTCAGCATGGAGCTACCTCGTTCTCGTCGCGGCCGGGTGATAGCGGTCGACGCAGCTCTGCGCCATGGGGGCCTGGCCCGGGAAGGCGGCATCGCCGGCGACGACGAGGACCGAGCCGTCACCCAGCAGGGCGGCCGCCTCCTCGCTGCGGGGGCAGCGCATCTGGCCTGCTGAGCGCCAGGTGCCGCTGGCCGGATCGAAGACCTCGGCGACCGTGAGCGAACGCCTGGAGCCCTGCTCCACCGCCTCGCCTCCGGCGACGAGGACCTGCCCCTCGGCCAGCACCGTTGCGGTTGCGCCCGTGCGGGCCTGCGCCAGCGAGGCCACCTTCGTCCAGCTGCCCCGCCGGGTGTCGAACACCTCGGCCGAAGCCAGGGCCGTGTCGCCGCCGCTGCCGCCGGCGGTGCCGCCCAACCCGCCGCTGACGAGCACCGTCTTGTCGGCGAGCATGACCGCGGCGTGGTTCGTCCGGGCCTCCGACAGCTCGGTCGAGCGGACGAACGAGGCGGCGGCCGGGTCGAACAGCTCGGTGGAGGCCAGCGGCCGCGACCCCGCAGGACCCGGTCCCAGCCCTCCGGCGACCAGCACCCGCCCGTCCTCGAGCAAGGTCGCCGTGTGCTCGAAGCGGGCAGTGGTCATCGCCGACGTGGGCGTCCACGTTCCGGTCGACGGATCGAAGAGCTCGGTCGTGGCCACCGGTCCAGCGGCCTGCCCTCCCGCCGGGTCGGTGGCGCTCCCGCTCGCGCCGCCAGCGGCCAGGACGCGTCCGTCGCGCAGGACGGTCAGCGAGCCACCGAGGCGGGGGACCGACATGGAGGCCGTCGCCGTCCACCGGTCCGCGGCAGGGTCGTACACCTCGGCCGACGAAAGGGGCTCCCCCTCAGCCAGGCCGCCGGCGACGAGGACGCGACCATCGTTCAGGACGACGGCCTGATGGCCACGCCGGACCTGATGCAGCGGGGCGACCGAGCGCCACATGCTCCGGACCGGATCGAACACCTCAACCGTGCCGAGGGCGATCCGCCCCACCCCGCCACCGGTCACCAGGGCCTGACCGTCACGCAGGACGACGATCGCCGCCGAGCCCCTTATGGTGGCGAGCGACGGCGACTCGGTCCAGCTGCCCGTGGCGTCGGCAGCCCGGGTCGCCTCGGGCCCGTCGCCGCTGCGCGTCACGAGCACCAGGACAACGCCCAGGCAAAGCAGGACCGCCCCGGCGACGGCGCCGGCGATGGCCCTGCCGCGACCCGGCTGCGCCACCGGCTCGGCGACGACCGCCGGCTTGGCGCACTCCTCGCAGCGCATCCCGACCTCGGTCCGCACGAGGCACTTGGGGCAGATCGGGGCCTGGCACTCGACGCAGCGCAGCCGCGTCGAATCCTGGTGACGGCTGCACTTGAGCACCTCGGTCGCCAACGTCAGCCCCCCGATCCGTCAGCCGGGGTGCCGCATGCTGGGTGGTGTAGGTCCTCGTGCCTCAACGCGACGGACCGTAGTTGCCGGATCGGGCGAATGCCGGTTCGGCCGGTGCGCCTCCGGTCGAGCGTCTCGGCCAACGGGCCGGGCCGGGCAGCTGTCTGCCGGCTGTCAGCACGCCGTCGGGGCCCGGGCCCACGCTCCCTGCAGGTTGCCGGCCGTTCCGAGGCCGGCACTGAGCAAGGAGCATCACATGGACGAAGACGAGGATCTCCTCGACGGGTGCGGGGGACTCCTGGACACCGGGGACTTCGACGACGAGGAGACAGCCGCACTCCGCCCGCTGTTCCCCAACGGCGAGGAGGACGCCCACCTGGCCGAGGCGTGGCGGACGCTCACGACCGGGGGGGTGGGTTGAGATGCCGTTCGACACGGGCATCGCCGACCGCCTCCGGGCCGCCGGCTTGAAGGTCGTCGAGGTCGAGGGTTGGCGGACCCGGGGCCGGGCCAGCTTCAACCCCGTGGGCTCGGTCGACCACCACACGGCTGGGCCCCGCCGCGGGAACGCCCCGAGCCTGGGCACGTGCATCAAGGGGCGGCCCGACCTCCCCGGGCCGCTGTGCAACGTGCACGTCGCTCGGGACAACACCTGCCACGTCGTGGCCGCCGGCAAGGCCAACCACGCCGGCAAGGGCGGGTTCAAGGGCATCCAGGGGAACTCGCGCATGTTCGGCGTGGAGCGCGAGAACGTGGGCACGGCGGACGAGCCGTGGCGCCCCGACCAGACCGAGACCGCAGCCAGGGTCCACGCCGCCCTTCTCCGTGGCCACGGCCTCTCCGCAGAGATGCTGTGCCTGCACAAGGAGTGGACGCCGAGGAAGGCCGACGCTCACACGATCACCGGAGCAGAGCTGCGGGCCCTCTGCGCCAAGTTCCTGGACGGAGGCAAGCCAGTCGTGGCGCCTCCGCCCAAGCCAGTCACGTTCGGTCCGATCACCACCACCACCTTCCAGGAGGACAAGATGTTCCAGCTCGACTTCGACATGCCTCTCGACGCCAACGGCAACGGCTTCCGAGACCTCGACACGATCCCCGAGAAGGTCGTGAGCATCATCGTCAACGCCGCCAACCCGCCCGAGAACGGGTTTCGCCCCATCACGACCGGGCGGCTGAACGTCGCCGGCAAGACCAGGGTCACCGTCGCCGGTGGTCCCCCGAGCGGCCGGGTCGCCCTCGACATGTGGGTGGCCGAGTAGCGCCAGCCGCCTCCGTTGCCACCCGTCCCTCCCGGCCCCGAAAGCCGACCGACCCGGTCGACATTCGGGGCCGGTCCGGACTAGGGTTCGAGGCATGTCAACCCGCATCGGCGACGAAGCCCCCGATTTCACGGCCGAGACCACAGAGGGGAACCTCTCGTTCCACGAGTGGCTCGGTGACAGCTGGGGCGTCCTTTTCTCCCACCCACGCGACTTCACCCCGGTCTGCACCACCGAGCTCGGCACCGTGGCCAAGCTGAAGCCCGAGTTCGAGAAGCGCAACACCAAGGTGATCGCCCTCTCGGTCGACCCGATCAAAGACCACGAGACCTGGTCCGCCGACATCGAGGAGACCCAGGGCGCAGCCCCCAACTTCCCGCTCATCGCCGACGACGACAAGAAGGTCGCCGACCTCTACGACATGATCCACCCGAACGCCAGCGACACGGCGACGGTGCGGTCGGTCTTCGTCATCGGTCCCGACAAGAAGATCAAGCTGAACCTGACCTACCCGGCGTCCACGGGCCGCAACTTCACCGAGATCATCCGGGTGATCGACTCGCTGCAGCTGACGGCCAAGCACAAGGTGGCCACCCCCGCCGACTGGAAGCAGGGTGAGGACGTCATCATCACCCCGGCGGTCAGCAACGAGGAGGCCGAGGAGCGCTTCCCCGGCTTCACCACGGTGAAGCCCTACCTGCGCTACACCAAGCAGCCCACGGGCTGATCCGAGCGGCCCACGGCGCGGGGACTCAGTCCTCCCTGACGAGCAGGAAGGTTCCCGTGGCCCGGGAGACCAGGACGCCGTTGGCCGCCTCGACCCGGGCCTCGGCAAAGGCGACCTGCCGCGCCGTCCGGGTGACGGCGCCCCGGAAGCGGAGCGCCTGTCCCCGGCGGGCGGCGCCGATGCACTCGGCCTTCATCTCGAGGGTGGCCCGGGTCCGGTCGCGGCCGTCGAGGCCGGCGTTGATGGCGAAGTTCATGGCCGCGTCGAGGACGACGGCGTGGACACCGGCCTGGACGATGCCGTGCGGGTTGCAGGCCAGCTCGGTCACGGCCCACGAGCCTTCGCACCACCCGGGTTCGACCGCCCCGACGCTGCCGGCCGCATCGGCCCCGTAGCGCTCGAACGAGCATCCCAGCGCGCCGACGAGGGCCATGCCGCCGTCGCCCAGCCAGCGGTCCATCCTCCCCGCTCTGTCGGGCCGCTCAGGCCCAGCGTCCTCCATCGGCGGCGAACCGTAGCCGAGCGCCTGCCGTAGCCTGAGGACGCCCGCCGCTTGACCGTCCGGTCACGGCCGGGGAAGCGAGGAGGCCGCGCCCATGCCCACCGCCGTCATCGTCGACGCCGTCCGCACCGCCGGGGGCAGGCGCAACGGGGTCTTGTCGGGCTGGCACCCGGCCGACCTGGCCGCCGAGGTCCTGAAGGCCCTGGTCGAGCGCAACGGCCTCGATCCCGAGCGCATCGACGACGTGATCATGGGCTGTGTGATGCAGGTCGGCCACCAGAGCCTGAACGTGGGCCGCAACGCCGTCCTGGCCGCCGGCTTCCCCGAGTCGGTGCCGGCCACGACGATCGACCGCCAGTGCGGCTCGTCCCAGCAGTCGGCCCACTTCGCCGCCCAGGGGGTCATGGCCGGCGCCTACGACATCGCCGTGGCCGCCGGCGTCGAGGTGATGTCCTCGACCCCGATGGGGGCGTCGGTGATCCCCGGGTCGTTCCCGTTCGGCCCCCTGATGATGGCCCGCTACGCCGAGGTCGACAGCTACGGAGACACGGGCCTCCAGCCCCAGGGCATCGGGGCCGAGCTGATCGCCGACCGGTGGGGCCTCACCAGGGAGGACCTCGACGCCTTCGGCGCCCGCAGCCAGCAGCTGGCCGAGCAGGCCACGGCCGAGGGCCGCTTCGAGCGGGAGATCGTCGGTGTCCGGAGCAAGCGGCTGGACCGTGACAGCGGCAAGGTCGTCGGGTCCGACCAGCTCGTCCTCCGTGACGAGGGCATCCGCCCCGGCACCACCGTGGAGAAGCTGGCCACGCTCCAGCCCGCCTTCCGCAGGCCCGACGGCAAGATCACCGCCGGCAACTCGAGCCAGATCACCGACGGCGCCTCGGCCGCCCTGATCATGAGCGAGGAGAAGGCCAGGGAGCTCGGCCTCACGCCCAGGGCCCGGTTCACCACGTTCGCCCTGGCCGGCGTCGACCCGGTGACCATGCTCACCGGCCCGCTCCCGGCCACGGCGA
>JBKJUI010000060.1:0-3307 GCA_046590775.1 Acidimicrobiales bacterium | reverse complement strand
GAGTCGATCCCGCCCCTGCTGCGCGAGGCGCTTGACCGGGGTCAGCTTCGGCGGTGACCCTGGTGGGCGATACCACCGTGACCGGGACCGACACGCCGCCGAAGCTGACCCCGGTGGCGGCGGCCAGGCCCGCTCCGGTGATGGTGACGGTGGTGCCGCCGTCGCTCGGGCCGGTGGCCGGCTCAATGCTGCCCACCGTGGGATCCGGGGTGTAGATCTCCGCCGAGTCGGTCGACGGCTGGCTGTATGGCCCCCCCGGGCCGGTGGCCCCCCCGGCCACCACCACGGAGCCGCAGAAGGCCGGCGGGCTCGAACCGGCGCACGCCGGCCCGTCGAGCACGGTGGCGGTGTGGGTGCCCCGGGCGTGGTGGAGGGGCCCCGTGCGCTGCCAGGCCCCCGAGGCGGGGTCGTAGATCTCAGCGGCAGCCAGGGGGTCGCCCACGGTGGTGTCGATGGTCACCTTCCGCCCCGCCACCAGGACCTCGCCGCTGGGCAGCAGCGTGGCCGTGTGGCCGCCTCGGCGGTCGTTGAGCAACCCGGTGAGCTGCCAGGTCGCAGTGCCGGGGTCGTACAGCTCGGCCGATGGCTCGAAGACGACCGGTCCCGAGCTGCGCCCCGTGAAGGCGCGGATCCCTCCCGCCACCAGCACCCGGCCACAGGCGCCCGGGGGGCCACCGGCGCACGCCGGCCCGGACAGCACGGTGGCGGTGTGGGAGTAGCGGGGAAAGGCCAGATCGGCGGCCGGGACCCAGCTACCGGCCCGGGCATCGAAGAGGGCGGCCGACCGGAGAGGGACGATGGCCACCGAGAGGATAGTGGCGGGGTCGGGGTCCAACCCCAGCCCCCCTGCCACCAGGATCTTGCCGCACCAGCGTGGCGGGTCGGCCGCCGCACAAGCCGGGCCGTCGAGCAGCGTGGCCGTGTGGTTGGTTCGGCCCACGCACGATGTGGGCGTGCGGGTCAACGAGAAGCTGATACCGGTGGCGGTGGCGGTGGCGGCGGCCGACAGTTCCACCGACCCGACGCTGGCCACGGCGGCGATGGTGGTGCGCTCCGGGATGCCGGGGCCGGTGACGGGCCGGCCGCCGTCGGCGGAGGTGAAGCGGGCGGCGGCCGACGTGAGCTGGGTCGAGCCGGCCGTAGTGGCGCCGTCGGCGAAGGTGCGGCGACGGGGTGTGCAGCTGTCGAGGGGCGCCAGCTCCCTCCACACGCCGAGCTCGGGGTCGTACACCTCGGCGGAGACGGCTGGGCGGTGACTCGTGTCCGTGCTGCCCCCCACCACCAGCACCTTTCCGTCGGACAGCAGGGTGGCGGTGTGGTCGTAGCGGGCGACATGCAGCGACCTGGCGGGGCTCCACGTCCCCGAGGCCGGGTCGTAGAGCTCGGCCGTGGTTGTTGGCGCCGACCAGTTTCCCCCGGCCACGAGGACCTTCCCGCAGTAGCCCGGGGCCTGGGCGGCCCGGCACGCCGGCCCGTCGAGCAGCGTGGCCGTGTGCTGCGCCCGGGCCGTCATGAGAGGGCTCGTGGCGACCCAGGTCCCTCCGTTGCCCGGGTCGTAGCGCTCGGAGGAGGCGAGCGTCCTCATCCTGCTCGCGTCCCCGCTCACGCCGCCGGCCACCAGCAACTCGCCGTTGCCCAGCAGGGTGGCGGTGTGGAAGTAGCGGCCCGAGCAGGGCCCCAGTGGGCAGCCGGCGGACACCATCGGGGCAGCGTCGGCCCACGACGAGGGCCCGTAGGTGAAGCCCCCCCTCCCGGTGCCGATCGGCGTGGTGACGGTCACCTCCACGTCGCCCGGTTCGTGGGCGGGGGACACCACGGTGACCTCGGTGAGCGAGTTGAACGTGACCGTGGCCGGGGTGCCGCCGAAGCGCACGGTAGCCGGGAACAGGCCCTTGCCCCGGATGGTGACCACGGTGGCGCCCTCGGGCGGCCCGCCAGGAGGGTCGAGACTCAGGCTCGTGCTGGGGGGCGGGGAAGCCCGGGACGGGTCGAAGCGCTCGGCGGTGTCCAGGACGGGCGGCGTGGAGGAGGCCGAGTCTCGTCCGACGCCGCCGGCCACCACCACGGTGCCGTCGGGGAGGGCGGCGGCCACGTGGCCGGCCCGGGCGGCGGTCATCGCCTCCGCTGCGGTCCAGCGCCCGCTCGCCGTGTCGTAGACCTCGATCTCGGCCCGCGCCACGATGGTCGAGCCGGTGACGAGCACGGCGGCGCCCCCGCCGAGGGCGGTGGCGGTGCCCGACACCCGGGCGTCGGCCATGGAAGCGGCCGGCGCCCACGTGCCGGGGCCGCCTCCGGCGGCGGGGGTGTACAGCTGGGCGGAGGCCACGCCGGTGAGCCACCCGCCGGTGGTGCCGCCGGCCACCAGGACGCGGCCGTCGCTGAGGAGGGTGGCGCTGTGGTGGTTGCGCCCCACGCACGAGGGCGGCCCGCAGGCGTCCATGCCCGCCGCCGCCGCCCAGGCGCCCGCCGCCGGATCGTAGACCACGGCCGAGGCCAGGGCACCGTCCCGGCCGCCGCCGCCGGCCACCAGGACGCGGCCGTCGCCCAGCAGGGTGGCGCTGTGGCCGCTTCGCCCGGTGGCCGCCTCGGCGGCGAGCCGTGCCCACCCGGTGTCGGGGTCGTACAGCTCGGGCACGGGCACGGGGAGCCCGGCCCCGTCGACGCCGCCCACCACCAGCACCGACCCGCACCAGCCGGGCGGCGAGGCGGTGGCGCACGCTGGGCCGCCGAGCACGGTGGCGGTGTGGCCGGTGCGGGGAAACGACGCCGGCCCGGCGGCGCGCCAGGCGCCGGCGGCCGGGTCGTAGCGCTCGGTGGTGGTTACCACGGAGCCGTCGGCCGCCGTGCCCCCCGCCATCACCACGGTACCGTCGCCCGCCAGGCTGGCCGTGTGGCCCTCGGCGACGCAGGTCGGGGGCTTTCGGGACAAGGTGAACTCGAGCCCGGTGCCGGTGGCGGTGGCGGCGGCCGACAGGGTGATCCTGCTCGAGTCGTTGACGTAGGCGATGGTGGTGCCGGCGGGGATGTTGGTGCCGGTGACGGTGTGCCCGGCGTCGGCGGACGAGAAGCGGGCCGACGCCGACGACCAGGTGGTGGACGCCACCGTGCTGCGGCCGTCGGTGAAGGTGACGGCCACCGCCAGGCACGAGCGGGGAGGGTCGATGGTGGCCCACGACCCCAGCCCGTCGAGGTCGGCCGGGTCGTACAGCTCGGGCGGCGGCACGGCCAGCTCGGGCGCCACGGTGGCACCTGTGGCCGAGCGCCCGCCCACCACCAGCACCCGCCCGCACGCCGGCGGCGTGACCGC
>JBKJUI010000255.1:0-3569 GCA_046590775.1 Acidimicrobiales bacterium | reverse complement strand
CCCTCAAGGACAACCTGTGCACCCGCGGGATTCCTACGACGTGCTCGTCGAAAATCCTGGCCGGGTGGCGCCCCCCCTATTCGGCCACTGTCGTCGAGCGACTCTGCGCCGCCGGCGCCATCCCGATCGGCAAGACCAACCTCGATGAGTTCGCTATGGGTTCGTCGACCGAGAACCCCGCCTTCGGGCCGACCCGCAACCCGCTCGACCCGCCGGGGACGCGCCCGAGGTCGTGCGGGTTGCGGGTGGGGCCGAACGCCGAGTTCTCGGTGCTCGATCCCATGGCGAACTCGTCGAGGTTGGTCTTGCCCACGAGCACCGCCCCGGCAGCCATCAGGCGCGTGACCGCGGTGGCGTCGTACGGCGGCCGCCACCCGGCGAGGATCTTGGACGAGCATGTGGTCGGCACGCCCCGGGTGCACAGGTTGTCCTTCAGCGCCACCGGCACCCCGGCCAGGGGGCCCGGGTCCTCGCCCCGCCCGGCCTTGAGATCGACCGCATCGGCCGCCGCCCGGGCAGCCTCCGCGGTGACCTCGTTGAAGGCGTGCAGGCGCCCGTCGCGGGCGGCGATGGCCGCCAGGTGCTCCTCGACGACCTGGCGGGCCGTGGTCGCGCCGCTGCGCACCGCCGCCACGACCTGGGCGGCGGAGGCGGCCCCGTCCTCCCTGACCAACCGATCGCTCACGGTGTTCCCCGCCGCAGATCGGGACTCGCTGACCGCCTGCCTTCCCTCGTCGCTTCCTCCGGCTCGCCTGAAGGCTCGCCTCCCCCGCTCCTCAGTCCAGACAGGCGACGCTCGCCCCTAACCGGCTCGCTCGCTTCGCTCATTGGTCCTCCGACATGATGCGGGGCACCCGGAACCGGCCGTCCTCGGTGTCAGGGGCCATGGCCAGCACCTCGGCACGGTCGAGGCCGGGACGGGGCTCGTCGGCGCGCAGCACGTTCACGATCGGCAGCGGGTGGAGGGTAGGCGGCACGTCGTCGAGGTCGAGGGCCTCGACGTCGGCGGCGTGCTCGAGCACCGCAGCCAGCTGGTCGGTGTAGAGGGCCAGCTCTTCGTCGGTGAGCTCGAGCCGGGCCAGCTGCGCCACGTGGGCCACGACGTCGGCGGAGAGGCGCTCGGACATGGCCGGGCAGGTTAGGCGGGGCGTCGCCGCTGCCCCGAGAGGAATCGGAGCGTGGAGCCCACGCCGGGACGCCATGATGCCGGCCATGCGCTTCGACGAGGTCCGGGCCGGGGCGGCGGCCGTCGCCCCCATGCTGGTCGGCGTGGTGCCCTTCGGGCTGGTGGCCGGCGCCACCCCCGCCACCAACGGCCTGGGCGGCGGTGCCGCTGTCGGGCTCTCCACCATCGTCTTCGCCGGCGCCTCCCAGCTGGCGGCCGCCGACGTGCTCGGCAACGGGGGCTCAGCCCTGGTGGCCACCCTCGCCGCCTGCACCATCAACCTGCGGATGCTCCTCTACTCGGCGTCGCTGGCCCCCCACCTGGCCCGGGAGCCGCTCGGGAAGCGCCTCGCTGCGGCTTACCTGCTCACCGACCAGGCCTTCGCCGTGTCGATCGCCCGGTGGACGGCCGACGGCGACCAACCCGAACGCCGGCTCTCCTTCTACTTCGGGGCCGGCGGGCTGCTCTGGGTCGACTGGCAGATCGCCACCGTGGTGGGAGCGCTCATCGGCGCCGCCGTCCCGGAGGACCTCCCCCTCGAGTTCGCCGTTCCGCTCGTGTTCCTGGTCCTCCTCGTGCCGGCGATCAGCTCGCGGCCGGCCGCCGTCGCCGCCATGTTCGGCGGTGGTGCGGCCGTCGCCGCTGCCGAGGCCGGGGCCGGGCCGCTCTCGGTGATGGTCGGGGCGGTAGCCGGCATCGCCGCCGGCGCCACCGCCGAAGCTCTCCTCGAGCGCCGCCGCCGGCTTGGGCCCGCCGGACCCAGAGGCAAGCCACAGGATCCCGCCGACGCCGACGCCGGCGACGCCGAGGGAGCACCGTGAACCGCGTCTGGACGGCGATCCTCCTCTCCGGCGCCGGCACCTTCGCCATGCGGGCCTCGTTCCTGGCCGCCGCGTCCCGCCTGGCCGAGGTCCCGCCCTTCGCCCAGCGCCTCCTGCGCCAGATCCCGCCGGCCGCCCTGGCCGCCATCGTGGCGCCGGCCCTGCTCCGACCCGACGGGCGCTTCGACCTCGTCCAGCCCGAGCTGGCCGCCGGCCTCGCCGCCGGGCTGGTGGCCTGGCGCACCCGGAACGTGGCCCTCACGCTGATCGTCGGCCTGGGTGGGCTGGTGCTCCTCAAGGCGCTGTGACGCCGGCCGTGTACCGAGCTTGAGGGCACACACACCATCGAGAGGCGTTGGGGTGTGGGCACTCCTGTTGGGGGCCGTCCGCGGTGCAAATCGATCCGGAGCGGGCGAATCAGGCCTCAGGCAGCGGCGCCCGCCCGCTCGCCGCAAGGCAACCGCTCCGTCGTCGCAGACTCGATGAGATCGGACGCCACGCGATCGAGCATCAACTTGGCTCGTCTGAACATCTCGAACCCGCCGTCTGGGCTGACGTCGCCCCAGGTGAGGTAGATGAATCGTTCGCCCCGCTTGCCCTGCACGGCGGGTCCGCGAAAATCGAAGGCGGCGTCCCTTCGCACGACCTCGACGTCGACCTCCCAGCGCGTCTCGGTCTCATCGGCTCCGAACAGCTGAGCCGGTTCGCGCCGCACCTGGACCCCGACATGCACGTTCTCCATGACGGAGCCATCGGCTCGGCGGAAGGCGCGACCAGGCAGGTTGACGCCGGTGATCGCGATGCGCACACCCCGATGATGCCCGCTCCGAGACCAACGTGGCCCCGAGCCGGAGCTTGGGGACTGCTCGCCTCCGCGAGGCTCTCCCTCGTCACACAAGCCGGTAGCGGAGCTGTACGACGCCGTTGCTGAATCGGTGCTCATCGAGGAGCTCGAGGTCGGCGCGCCTGTCGGTCGGCAGCGCGGGCTTGCGCCCGCCGAGGACGACTGGCCAGACGAACAGCTGGAGCTCGTCGACCAGTCCAGCCACGAGAGCCTGTGCCGAGAGGTTCGGGCCACCCACAAGGAGATCCCTCCTGGCGGCTGCTTTCAGGTCGTGGACCGCACCGGGGTCGAAGTGACGTTCGAGCCGGGTGTTCGCAGTGGACGGCGCCGCCAGGCTCGAGGAGTAGACGACCTTGTCCGCCGCCTGCCACACCTTCGCGAAGCGGGCCGTGAGATCCGACTGGGCGGCCACGGTCGAGTCGGTCTCCCAGACGGCCATCGTCTCGTACATGCGCCGTCCGTAGAGGTACGTGCCAGCGGACCGCATGAGCTCGGTGATGCACGCGAACACGTCATCGTCCGGCGGAGCCCAGTCCAAGGCGCCACGCTTGTCCTCGGTGCAGCCGTCGAGGGACATGTTCGACGCGTAGATCAGCTTCGCCGGACACCTCCTGCATCACCGTCGAGGAGCTCGACGGTGCCCATGCAAGCCTACGCGTCACGGGAAAGGCATGGCCCGAGCGTCGGTCTCCGTAACGGGCCAAGAAGAGCCTCGCAGTTTTTCGATGGCGCAGTCGCC
>JBKJUI010000238.1:0-5306 GCA_046590775.1 Acidimicrobiales bacterium | reverse complement strand
CTTGTCCCACTGCAGGACGGTGCGGCCCTCCATCCGGCCCCACTCGACCGGGCACACCTCGACCACGGGCCGATCGCAGATGACCATGCCGCCCGAGTGGATGCCGAGGTGGCGGGGGAAGTCCTCGACCTCGCGGGCCAGCTCGAGCACGGCCGGCGGGATGTCGTGGCCGCCGGCGTCGACGGTCTTGTGCAGCCGGCCCCACGGGTCGACCTGCTTGGACCAGGCGTCGACCCGAGCGGGCCCGGTAGGTGATGACGTTGGCCACCTGCGCCGCCTTCTCCCGACCGTAGCGCTCGTAGACGTGCTGGATGGCCTCCTCCCGGCGCTGGGACTCGATGTCGATGTCGATGTCGGGCGGTCCGTCCCTCTCGGGTGACAGGAACCGCTCGAACAGCAGGCCGAGCCCGACGGCGTCGGCCTTGGTGATGCCGAGGGCGAAGCACACCGCCGAGTTGGCCGCCGACCCCCGCCCCTGGCAGTAGATGTCGTTGCGACGGCAGAACTCGACGATGTCGTGGACGACCAGGAAGTACCCGGGGAACCCCAGCTGCTCGATGACGTCGAGCTCGTGGTCGATCTGGCGCCAGGCGGGGTTGGAGCAGCGGGGGCCGTAGCGGAAGGTGGCGCCCTCCTCGGCCAGGTGGCGGAGCCAGGTCATCTCGGTGTGGTCGGGGGGCACCGGGCAGTCGGGGAGCTTCGGGGCCACCAGGCGGAGGTCGAAGGCGAGCTGGCGGCCGAGGGCGGCGGCCTGGGCGACGGCGCCCGGCCAGCGGGCGAAGCGGCGGGCCTGCTCGGCGCCGCTGCGCAGGCAGGCCGTGGACGCCGGGGGCAGCCACCCGTCGACGTCGTCGAGGCTGCGGCGGGCGCGCACGGCGGCGAGGGCGGTGGCCAGCGGGCGGCGGGCCGGGGTGGCGTAGTGGACGTTGTTGGTGGCCACCACCGCCAGGCCGGCCTCGACGGCGTGGGCGGCCAGGGCGTCGTTGCGGGCCGAGTCGAGCGGGTCGCCGTGGTCCCACAGCTCGACCGCCACCCGGTCGCGGCCGAACAGCGCCACCAGCTGGTCGAGCCTGCGGCGGGCGGCGGCCGGGCCCGAGGCGACGAGGGCCGCCGGCACCGCCCCCTTGCGGCAGCCGGTGAGCACGTGGGCGGAGCCGGCGAGGTGCTCGGCCGCCTGCTCGAGCGAGAGCACCGGCTTGCCCTTCTCCTCGCCCCGCAGGTGGGCCTCGGAGATGGTGCGGGCCAGCCTGGCGTACCCCCCCGGGCCGTCGGCCAGCACCAGGAGGTGGCAGCCCTCGGGATCGGCCACGCCGTTCCGCGGGCGGGACAGGCCGATCGTCAGCTCGGCCCCCACCACCAGCGGCACGCCCAGGGTGCGGGCCGCCTCGGAGGCCCGCACCACCCCGTAGAGCCCGTCGTGGTCGGTGGTGGCCAGTGCCTCGAGCCCGAGCCGGGCCGCCTCCTCGACCAGCTCCTCGGGGTGGCTGGCCCCGTCGAGGAACGAGAAGTTCGAGTGGCAGTGCAGCTCGGCGTAGGGGACGGCGCCGGCATCGGGCCGGGGCTGCAGGTGGCGGGGCGGCTCGTAGGCCAGGCGGTGATGCGACCACGCCGGGCTGTCGCCCCCGTCCCGGCCAGGCTCCCCCGTGCGGCTGCGCCCGTCGCCCCGCCGGTCGGCCGGCCCGGCGGACAGGGCGGCGTTGATCTCCTGCCAGCTGAGGTCGGGGCGCCCGTCCCATCCCATGGGACCACCCATCCTATCGAACACCTGTTCGACCCGACACCCTGACCCGGCCGGGCCCGGGACGGGGCAGGATGGGGGGCATGTGCCGCAGCATCCGACCGCTTCACCGAGCCGAGGTGGAGCCCACCGAGCTCGACGTGCGCGACGCCGCCGTTCAGTACGTCCGCAAGCTGTCGGGGATCCGCTCCCCGTCCAAGGCCGATGCCCCGGCCTTCGAGGCGGCCGTCGAGGAGGTGGCGGCCGCCACGCACCGCCTCCTCGATGGCCTCCGACCGGGACCGCCCAAGCCCGGGCGGATCCCCCTGCGCCACCTCCACCCGTGACCTTCCGGGTCCTCCACCTGACCTTCGACTGCACCGAGCCAGGTGCGCTGGCCGACTTCTGGTGCGAGGCGCTCGGCTACCGCCGCACCGAGCTGGGCAACGAGCACGTGGCCGAGGCCATCCCACCCGAGGGCGTGGTGGCACCCAAGCTGCTCTTCATCAAGGTACCCGAGCCCAAGACGGCCAAGAACCGCATGCACGTCGACATCTCAGTGCCCGACCGCGACGCCGTCGTCCGGCGCATGCTCGACCTTCGGCGCCACCCAGGTGGGCGAGTACGACGAGTGGGGCACCCAGTGGGTCACCCTGCGCGACCCCGAGGGCAACGAGGTGTGCATCGCCCGCTCTTCCCCCGGTGGCTGATGGCTCAGGCTGACGCCAGCGGTCAGCCGCCGCCGTCCATCTCGGCGCGGGCTCGTCTGACGATGGTCTCGTCCTCCGCGCCTTTGGTGAACGCCGCCAGCCGCCGGTCGATGTCCCGGCCCAGGTAGCACTACGTGAACTTGTGAAGCGCGCAAACATTGCCTGATGCGGCACTAGACACATGCCGATGCCGCCTGTCAGTAAGGCCCTGGCCCCTAC
Source organism: Acidimicrobiales bacterium (assembly GCA_046590775.1). Lineage (GTDB taxonomy): Bacteria > Actinomycetota > Acidimicrobiia > Acidimicrobiales > JAUJNH01 > JAUJNH01. Next base: position 2,660 of record JBKJUI010000238.1, on the reverse strand, counting down.
CAGATCCGTCGCTGGCGCCTTGCCGGTATGGCTAGGGCCGTACCACCGCCGTCGCTTCGGTGGCCGTGTTGTCGCTCGGGTTGGCATCGTCCGTCCCCGCCGCCGACACGGACGACGTGAAGGTGATCGTCCCGGGCCTGCGGGGGGTCACCGTGATCGTCACGGTCTCGGACTCATTGCTGGCGAGGGCACCGAGGTCGCAGCTGAGACCCTGGGTCTTGCCCCTCACCACGGTGCAGGTGCCACCGTCGTCGGTCGTACCGCCGGTGATCGACGCTCCCCTCGAGACGCTGCTGAACAGCGTGATGCCCGAGGCGTTGTCGGAACCGTGGTTCGTGACCGGCACGGAGTAGGTCACGGTGCCCCCCGGAGGGACCGGATCGGGCGTGTCGGTGATGTCGCCCACCACCAGGTCGGACGCCGGCTGTGGCGGCAGCGTCACGCCACAGACCACCTGGCCCAGGATCAGGTCGCCGACGGCTATCGGGCCGAGGAGGTACTGGTGGCCGGCGTTGACGGTGATCGATCCCTCGGGGTTCACCACCTGCTCGTTGAAGACGTAGCGGAAGTTGTCAGTCGTGTTGCCGATGTGGATGTGGCCCTCGTAGGTCGTGTTGAGGGCCGGGTTGGCGTCCAGGGTCACGTCGACGGCCGGATGGTCGGGGATGGAGTTGGTGGGGTCTTCGTCGCCGTTGTCGGTATGCAGCGTCCCGCCGGTGATCGTGGTGGAGCCGCTCACGCCGGTCGGGGAGGCGGTGCAGGTACTGGCCAGGTTGGTGGCGGTGAACCCCTCCTGGCCAGACGCGTTGACGTTGTCGATGTTGGCCGAACTGGTCACCGACCCGCTCGGGCCCAGGGTCCCCGCGGTGCCGACCGCGATGGGGCCGGAGGAGAAGAAGGTGGCCGGGCCGGCGCCGGCCCTGGCCGAGGTCACGCTGGCGCTCTGGGGGCTGTTCGAGGCGTCAGGGGCCAGGCTCACGGTGGGCGTCGGGCCGGGCGGGGTGCAGGCGAAGAAGCCGCCGAACAAGCTCGCGACGCAGGAGTAGCCGTAGGCGCTACCCCGCACCTCGGTGACGGTCATGTGGGAGGCCCCCGCCGGTTGCCCGCTGCCGACCACCAGCACCGACGCCACCGCGGCAACGATCGCCGCCCACCGGGCAGTAGTCGTTCCTGAACTCGCCCTTCTCGCCATTCCTGTCATCTCCCTGCTCGACATCGTGGCGACGAGGCTGCCCCAAAGAACGAGTCCCGTCGGGGAGCCGACCCTACGCCCGGGCCCCACCGGCGTCACTGAGTGCCTGTTGCACCTAGTGTCTCGTGAATGAAGTCTTCTGTCGCCTGCTGTGGCAGAGAATTTGGTCTGCGGTCTTGGCCCAGACGAACGGTTGGCAGCGGTCGTTCCATCCGTCGATGAACTGGCCGATGGCGGCGATGAGGTCCTTGACGCTGGTGAAGGTGCCGCGGCGGATGGCTTGGCGGGTGATGATCCCGAAGAAGATCTCGACCATGTTGAGCCATGACCCCGGGGTCGGCGTGAAGTGCAGGGTGATCCGGGGGTGCTTGGCCAGCCACGCTTTGACCGCCGGGTGCTTGTGGGTGCCGTAGTTGTCGCAGACGATGTGGAGGCGCACCCTCGGGTAGGTCCGGGCCACCAGCTTGAGGAAGGTGAGGAACTCCTGGTGGCGGTGACGGTCGAAGCAGGCGTCGGTGACGCGTCCGGTGGCGACCTCAAGGGCGGCGAACAGGGTGGTGGTGCCGTGGCGGACGTAGTCGTGGGTGGCTTTGGCCGGTAGGCCGGGGCGCATCGGGAGGATCGGCGCGGTGCGGTCGAGGGCCTGGATCTGGCTCTTCTCGTCGATGCACAGCACCACGGCCTTGTCCGGCGGGCTGAGGTAGAGGGCCACGATGTCTCGGACCTTGGCGTCGAGCTCAGGGTCGGTGGAGAACTTGAACGTCTCGGTTCGCCAAGGTTGCAGCCCCCACTTGCGCCACACGTTGGCCACGGCAACGTTCGAGATCCCCAGCTCATGGGCCAGCAGGCGGCTCGACCAGTGGGTCACGCCCAGATGCTCCGGTGGTTCGTCCAAGGTCGCCAGCACGATCGCCACCTCGTCCAGCTCCTTCGGCCGCCCCGATCGGGGCCGGTCATCCAAGGCCCCGATCCCGCCCTCGGCGTAGCGGCGCTTCCACTGGATCACCGTCGGCCGCGAGGCACCCGTTCGCGCCGAGATGGCCGTCGTGCCCAGCCCCTCGCCGGCCAGCAGCACGATCCGAGCCCGCTGCACCAACCCCGCCGGCATCGTCGACGCCCGTGTCCACGACTCGAGCTGCTCCCTGTCGGCCGCAGGTAGGTCCACCGCAACAGTCAATGCCATACCTCAGTGTGCGCCCGTCACGCCCTCCGTGTCAATCTACTTTGTTCACGCGACACTAGCTGACGCCATGTGACCGACAGGCGGGACCTTGGCGAAGCCTCGCGTGTATCCCAGCCTCGTGCCCACCACGGTGGACACCGGCCGTCAGCGGACGGTCGTAACGGTCAACGTAAACCGCCGCTGACCAGAGCTTCTTCGACTCTTCAGCCCCAGGAGGCTTGAGATTCTACGAACGTCTCCCTCTACGGGAACAAGGCAAGAGATGTACCGCTCGTGATCGTCCGT
>JBKJUI010000111.1:0-2769 GCA_046590775.1 Acidimicrobiales bacterium | reverse complement strand
GACGGGTGCTGGCTAGCTAGGACCCTGGTGCCATGCGACCCTGGAGATCGACGATGGCGCCCTGCGCCACCGTGCGCTCGGTGTTGGTGACCTGGAGCACGCCCCGGTCGCCGCCGGACACCGTGGTGTTGTCGCAGCCGCCGGCGACACCAGCCTCGTAGCTGATCTTCAGGGCCCTGGGCGCCACGCGGTCCCCGGCGGCCGTGGTGGCCTCGAGCCCGCTCCAGCGCACCGTGACCCTCGGGTGCTCGCACCGGGCGAAGACCTCGGACCACACCATGGGGTCGGTCAGTCGGTCGCCGCCGGCCGCCAGGTCCCTGACCACCGTGGCCCGGCCGGATCGGAGGTCGGTCACCTCGGCCCGCCAGGAGCCGGCCAGGCCCGGTGTCGGCAGCACGCGGAGCCGGTAGGGACGGCCCGGCAGCCACGGGTAGTCGCGGGTGTTCGGGTCGTCCGGGGTGCTGGGCAGGGGCGAGGGCGAGCCGGGCAGCAGGCCACCGCCCTCGGCATAGCCGCCCCAGTTCACGGCGCCACCGCCGGGGTGGTTCCGGTTCCACTGCAGCCCGGTGTGGGCCGCCCCCCGGTGGCGGCCGTCGCCCGAGAAGGAGACCTGCAGCGCCCAGAAGTAGAGGCGGTCGACCGTCGGGGGCTCGACCACCTCGAGCACCGCGGCCACCTCGACGATCGGCTCGGTCACCTCGAGCAGCCAGTGCAGGTGGAACGACGAGGCGCCGTTCCCCGACGCCGGCTCGCCCCGAACCCTGGGGCCGGACGACCACGGCCACCGCATCGGCCCGACGCTAGGCGCCGACCACGCCCGAACCGCAGCAGGTCCTCGCAGCGAGGCAAAGGGGTAGGTTTTCTGCAACCTGCCCGAAACCATTGAGGAGATCGCCCATGCCCATCCCCACCGAGAACGTCGGGTCGCTTCCGCGCCCCTCCAGCCTCCAGGCGGCGATCGCCGGCTACGACGCCGGGACCACCTCCCGCGAAGAGCTGGAGCGTGAGCAGGAGGCGGCCTGCAAGGACTCGATCGAGCGGATGGAGGCCACGGGATCGCCGATCGTCTCGGACGGCGAGCAGCGGGCGTCGAGCTTCGCCACCTACCCGCTGGCCGACACGCTGGCGGGGACCGGCCTGGCCCCGAACCTGGCCGGCGACGGCCAGTACTTCGCCATCTTCGACGACGGTCATCACCGGCAGCTCCCGCGCCTCACTGGCGGGCCGTTCGCCTATAAGACCTTCGCCTCGGACTACCTGGCCAAGTCGCTGCCGCTGGCCACCAAGCCGATGAAGCAGGCCGTCATCGCCCCGTCGATGCTCATGCTCCTCTACCCGCTCGAGGGCGAGATCGAGGGCTACCCCCGCGAGCAGTTCCTCTCCGACCTGGTCGACGAGTGCGAGAAGGACATCCGCCAGGCCTTCGCCACCGGGGCCAGCCGGGTCTCCATCGACTTCACCGAGGGCCGCCTGGCCAACAAGAACGACCCGCGGAACCCGTGGACGGGGCGGAACATGCTGCAGGAGTTCATCGACCTGAACAACCGGGTGCTCGATCGCTTCAGCCCCGAGGAGCGGGTGAACATCGGGATCCACACCTGCCCGGGCGGAGACTGCGACTCGGTGCACAGCGCCGAGGTCGACTACGCCGAGCTGCTCCCCAGCATGTTCCAGATGAACGCCGGCTACTTCCTGATCCAGCTGGCCAGCGAGACCGACCGCGAGCGGGTCTACCAGCTGGTCGGCGAGCACAGCCGGGACGACGCCAACGGCGTTCCCCAGGTGGCCTTCATCGGGGTCATCAACCCGCTCGACCCGAAGGTCGAGACCGCCGAGGAAGTGCGGGACCAGCTGCTGCTGGCCGCCAAGTACATCCCGAAGGAGCGCCTCGGGTCGACCGACGACTGCGGCTTCTCACCCTTCAGCATCGACGTGAAGCCGAAGCACGGCTCGCCGGACTTCGCCCGTGACGTCGCCTTCCAGAAGATCGCGGCCCGGGTCGAGGGAACGAAGATGGCGTCGGAGCAGCTGGGCATCTGACGGAGCGACCGGCTGAGGGCCCGGGGGTCCTCAGCCGGCGTGGTCTCAAGGCTTCGGGCGAAGACCCCCGATGTTCCCTTGCTGGCCGGGACGGGAACGTTCCGAGGGGGATCCGTGGTTGCACATGTCAGCGACCGCTGGTCCGCAAAGGAGTTTCCCGTGCAGCAGCCCTCACCCGTCCAGGTTCCCCAGGTGCAGACCGTGGTGACGGCGCGGTGGGTGGCCCGGGCCGAGACCCGGGGCCTGCGCATCGGGATCTGGGTGCTGATCCTCGGGTCCCTGTTCCTGCCCCGCCCGGCCGGTGCGGTGGTGGGCGCCGTCAACCTGCTCGTGATCCTCGGCCAGGTGGCCTGGTCGTCGGTGATCGCCGCCCGGGCCCGCCGGGCGCTGGCCCAGGCCGACCCGGCCCGCCTGTCCACGGTCTTCGAGCAGCTGAGGGCCATGCCCGGTCCCCGGCGCACGTTCGAGGCCCTCCACGCCGCGCTGGCCGGTGTTGGCGTGACCCAGCGCAGCGAGCGGGACCACGGCACACCGACAGCCCGGACCGCCGCTGCCGACCCCTCGCCTCCGTCGGCCGACGACGGCCTCACCTGCTACGAGCGGGGCAGCCACGCACCGGGCTGCCCGCACCGCCCGCTCGACTGATCCCCATCGGGTCTGCCCACTTCTGGCTCCTCCGGAGACCAGAGCCGGGCAGACCAAAGGGCGCTACCGGCTGGAGGTGCGCCC
>JBKJUI010000049.1:0-2570 GCA_046590775.1 Acidimicrobiales bacterium | reverse complement strand
GCCTCGGCCAACGCCGAGGGGGCGCCGGTCGGCTCGCCCTCGTACTCCTCGATCTGGCCGACCAAAGCCCGGGCCTTTCGGCGGGCCTTCACCTGCGCATCAGAGTTGGGCACCGGCCGGACCCGGCACGCCCAGTCAACCGGGAACACCGCCTTGTCGGCCTGGGTCAGCCACTCGGCGCCACCGCCGGCCGGGAAGCTGAACCGGTGCGGCATCTCGGCCACGGCCAGGAAGCTCTGGTAGGCGACGCCCGCCTCGGTCGACACCTTGAGGTAGCGGCGGCTCCGGCCGGGGCGGTCGTCGGTCTTCTCGCCGCCTTCGGCGAACACCGCCTCCCCCAGGCCGACCAGCGCCGCCGGGCCCAGGCGCTCCCTGCCCCCCGCCGGGCGGCCGGGGGCGGGCAGGGCCAGGTCGTCGATGCCACGGCGGGAGGCGCGGGCGTACACCCAGGCGATCTCGTCGGCTGTCGCCGCCCGCAACGAGGACCCCAGGCTGTTACCGAGCGCGGAGCCGACCGCTTCGGCCTGGCGTCGGCGGACGGCGATCTCCGCCGACGCCGGAGGCCCCGAGGCCAGGCCGAAGCTTCCCGTCACCGCCGCCCGGGCCGATCCCCACACGGCACGGGCCGCGGTCGACCCCGTCGCCGGCAGGCAGGCGCAGATGAAGTGGGCCCGCCGCCACAGGTCGACCTCGGCCAGACCGTCGAGGGTGACCGTCGCCGCCTCCGCCCACTCCGAGGCGGCGTCCAGGTCCACGCCCGTCACCATCGCCTGCACCACTTCGACCGGGTCGATCCGCTCGCACAGGCTGAGGAGCAACGACTCACCGGGCAGGGCCAGCAGCGCGGCGCGAGTCCGGGCGTGCAGATCGAGCTTGGCCCGGTTGCCCAGCCACTCATAGGTGGTCGGCGCCACCCGCCACACCGCCCACACCGTCCCTGACGTCGACCACACCAGCTGCCCGGACACGAACCGGGCCGGGACCCTCAACCTCAACCCCTCCCCCGCCGCGCCGTGGGCGACGCCGGCGGCGGTCCGGGGTCGACCAGGACCCGGCCCCGGCAGCCGACCGGCCGCTTCGGGCGCAACGGCCGGCCCTGGCCGGTCCCGCCGGGCGGAGCCGACAGCAGGCAGGCCAGGCCGGCGGCCATCCGCACCGGAGACCGGCCCTCCATCCGCAGGTGCCGGACCGCCCACGCCAACGCCAACGGCAGCCCGGCGAGAACGACCAGGTTCATCACCGGCGGCAGGTGCGCCCACAACCGGCGGGTCTGGACGGCCACCACGAACGAGCCGACGAGCACACCAAGCTGGGCCGGGCTGACCGGGCTCGGGAGCGTCCAACCGCCGATCTTCCCGATGACCGCCGGGTGGCGGCGGGCGTAGGTGTAGGACCGGCACGGGATCGCCTCGAGGCCGTCGTCGCCCATCAGGCACCGCCACCCAACACCGGAACGGCGGCGACCACCACGATCGGGGGCGGCGCCGCCGGCGCCGGCACACCGAGGCCGCTCTCCTCCCCGACCTTGGTCTGGAACCACGAGGTGTTGTTGATCCCCCACAGGACGAACCCGGACAGGATCGCCGCGGTGACGGTGGGGACCAGGGCCTTGGTTCTGAACCAGGCGCCGAGGATGGCGACGATGGCCATCACCACCGCCGCCGCCTGGATCAGCGTCTGGACCTGGACGAGCTTCCCTTGAAACCACTGCATCTGCGTTGGGCTCCTTCTCTCTGTTCGGGGTTACGGGACTGGCGGCGCCGAGAGCGCCGGGTTGGTGGTGGATGGGACAGCTGCCGCAGGGGCCCGGGCTGGGGGCGGCGGCGCCCCCGGCAGCGGTCCCCTGCCGTCGGCCGTCGTCGTCGACGGGTCGGGTGAGGTCGGTGCGGTCGGCGCCGTCGAGGTGGGGGTGCCGACCGGGCCGGGAGCGGCCAAGGGCGGGACGGCCAGGATCTCGGTGACCTCCCAGCGGCCGTCCCGGACGGCGAGTGCCAACGGGTAGGCGAGGAACGCCACCCGGCCGTCGGAGTCGGTGGCCCGCACCGTGGCCAGCACCCGCACCGGACGGCCCGGGGCCACCGGCCCGTCGAGCGCCACCGAGGAGATCTCGACCTTGGCGTAGGGGGCCGGGCGGACCGGTCGCAGCGGTGAGCCGGGCGCCACGTAGCGGGCCAGCTCGCCGTCGCCGGCGATGTAGGCGGCCACGAACCGCTCCACCGAGTCGCCCAGGTCGACCGGGACCTGCCCGGCCGACTGGAACACCAGGCGAGGCGACCGGGCCAGCGCCGGCGCCGCCACCTGAGCGGGAAGACCGGTCGCCACCAGGGCCGCCCCGCCCGGCGTGGCCGCCACCGCCACTCGGTAGTAGCGAGTGCCGGCCAGCGTCCACCCGCCCGCCTTATCGGCGGCCATCACCTCGGCGGCGACGGTCACCGACCAATAGCCAGGTGACGTCTCGACCGCAGCCACCGTCGCCGTCCGGGCCGCCCACAAACCATCGGAGCGGACCCCGGTCAGCGACGGCACCCCGGGGAAGAACGGCGACGAGGAGCAGCTGCGGCCGTTCTTCC
>JBKJUI010000282.1:0-8193 GCA_046590775.1 Acidimicrobiales bacterium | reverse complement strand
ACCTCGGCCCGCTCGGCCAGGTCGGTGGCCCAGGTGAGGTGGCGCGCCCGCACGACGTCGGCCTCGGCCGGGTCGAGCTTGGCGGCGGCGTACTGCCGCATCGTCTCGGGCAGCCGGTAGCGCGTGGCGCCCTGGCCGGTCTCGGCTCCCAGCACCGAGCACTCGACCAGGCCGCTGACGAGGTCGAGGACTGCGGTCCCGCCGGGGGCGGTGCGTGGCCACAGGTGCTCGGCGGCGTCGAGGGTGAAGTCTCCGGCGAAGACCGAGAGCCGCTGGAAGGCCGTGCGCTGGCCGGCGTCGAGGTGCTCGTAGGTCCAGTCGACGGCGCCCTGCAGGGTCCGCTGGCGCGACGGGGCGGTCCTGGACCCGGTGGCCAGGAGCGGGAAGCGGTCGTCGAGCCGGTTGGCGATGTCGTCGAGGGACAGGGAGCCGGTGCGGGCGGCGGCCAGCTCCAGGGCCAGCGGGATGCCGTCGAGCTCGTTGCAGATCCGCGCCGCAGCGACGACGTTGGCGTCGGTGAGGCGGAGCCCGGATGCGGCGGAGGCCCGCTCGGCGAACAGCCGCAGTGCCTCGAACCGGACGAGCTGGTCGAGGGGGCCGCCGTCGACCGGCGGGACGGCGATGGTCGGGTCGGGGACCGACAGCGACCGCACCCGCAGCGTGCGCTCGGCCGGGATCCGCAGGGGCTCCCGGCTGGTGGCGAGGATGCTGAGCCCGGGGCAGCGGGAGAGCAGCGCCTCGACCAGGACGGCGCAGGCGGAGAGCAGGTGCTCGCAGTTGTCGAGGACCAGCAGCAGCCGTCGGCCCTCGAGCGCGGCGACGAGCGTGGCGGCCGGCGTGCGGCCGGGCTCCTGCCCGATGCCGAGGCCGCCCAGGACCTGGGCGTCGACCAGCCGCGGATCGGTGAGGGAGGCCAGCTCCACGAAGGCGGCGCCATCGCGATAGCGGGCTTCGAGCGTTCGGGCGGCCTGGAGGGCCAGCCTGGTCTTGCCGACGCCTCCCGTCCCGGTGAGCGTGAGCAGGCGGGTCGCGGCCAGCAGCGACGCCACCTCGTCGAGGTCGTCCTCCCGACCGACGAAGCTGGTGAGCGGCGGCGGCAGCCCCTGGCGTGGCCCGGTCACCTCCGCCGGTCGAGGGCCTCCGCCGGCGGGCTGGCCTCTGCCTCCGGAGCCGGCGGGCTGGCCTCTGCCTCCGGAGCCGGCGGGCTCGGCTCTGCCTCCGGAGCCGGCGGGCTCGCCTGCGTCGGCCAGCATCTCAAAGTACGCCGCCTCGGTCGCCGGGGACGGGTCGACCCCCAGCTCGTCGGCCAAGAGGCGGCGGCACCGCTCGTAGGCGCGGCGCGCCTCGCCGCGATTGCCTGCAGCCCGGTAGGCGCCCATGAGGCGGACCCACGTCTGCTCCCGGAACGGCTCGAGGGCGAGGGCCTCCTCGGCCGCCTGCACCGCCGTGGGCCAGTCGGTGCAGGCCGAGGCGGCAGCCGACAGCGCCTCGAGGCCCTGGAGGTGGACGGCCCGCACCTCGGCCTGGCGCCGCTCGACCCAGGCTCCGCCGTCGCCCGGGAGGAAGCGGCCGGCGGCCACGGCGACGGCGGCGGCCGCCGCTTGGCGGGAACGCCCGGGGTCGCCGGCGGCCAGGGCCGCCTCGGCCACGGCCACGTCGGCGGCGGCGACCTCGACGTCCACCTCGGCGTCGGCAGGCAGGTGCAGCTGGTAGCAGCCGGCTCGGGTGGTGAGCGCCTGGCCGGGGTCGAGGCCGGCTCGGGCCAGCACGGCCCGCAGCTTCGACACCAGGACCCGGATCGACGTCGCCCAGGAGCGAGGGGCGTCCTCGCCCCACAGCACGTCGGCCAGCTCGTCGCGGGCCACCGGCCGATCGCGCTCGGTGACGAGGTAGGCCAGCGCCACCCGACCCAGCGGGCCGACGCCAGCGGTGTCGACCGGCATCCCGTCGACCTGGACGGCGACCTGCCCGGCCAGGCAGACCCGCAGCGTCATGCCGGAAGCGTATGCCGGGCCCGATGTTGGCTTTACAGACTGTTTACCGGTGATCCGTAGCCTGGCGCTGACGCGGCTTTCAGGCCGCGGCGCGGAGCTTCGAGGAGAAACCATGCTTCCCTGCCAATCACCAAGGCCCTCGAGGCGGAGGTCGGTGTCCCTGCTGGTCGCCGCTTCGGTGGCTCTCGCCCTGGCTGCCTCAGCCTGCTCCGACGTGAACCGCGACAACGCCCCCACGGCGACGACCGCAGGCAAGAAGGCGGCCGGCATCGACCAGGCCGAGCCGACCGCCGGCCGGTGGAAGACCTGGGTGCTCACCTCGGCCGACCAGATCACGGTGGCCGCGCCGCCCGCCCCCGACTCGCCCGAGGCCAAGGCCGAGGACCAGGAGCTGAAGGACGTCGTCGCCAAGCGCACCCCTGAGATCGCCGACTTCGTGAAGAGGTGGGGCGCCGATGACCAGCCGCTCTCGGCGCCGTGGATGCAGATGGCGCTCGAGTTCATCTCGGCCCGCGAGAAGGACCCAGCGGCCTCGTCCCGGGCCTACGCCCTGCTGGCCGTGGCCACCTACGACGCCACCGTCGCCACGTGGAACGCCAAGTACAGGTACAACCGCAAGGCCCCCGACATGGGCGACCGCCTGGCCCAGCCCGGCCCTGACCCGTCCTACCCCAACGAGCACGCGGCGGTGGCCGGCGCCGCCTCCAAGGTCCTGGCCTACCTGTTCCCCGAGCGCCCGGCGCCCCGCCTGGATGAGGCGGCCGACCAGGCCGCCGACTCGCGGGTGCTGGCCGGCGCCGCCCGGCGGAGCGACGTCGAGGCCGGCCTCGACCTCGGCCGCCAGGTGGGCGAGGAGGTCATCAAGCACGGCAAGGCCGACGGCTCCGACAAGCCGTGGGACGGCAAGCGACCGCCCGGCATCGGTCGCGGTCCGCAGTTCTGGGAGCCCCAGCCGGGTTCGGTGGCCAACCCGGTGTCGCCGCTGGCCGGCAGCTGGGACACCTGGGTGCTCACCTCGGGCGGGCAGTTCCGGCCCGGCCCGCCGCCGGCCTTCGGCTCACCCGAGTTCCTGGCCCAGGCCAAGGAGGTCGTCGAGGTGAAGAAGAACCTGACCGAGGACCAGAAGCGGGCGGCCAAGTTCTGGGCCGGAGGCCAGGGCACGCCGCTGCCGGCCGGCATCTGGAACCAGGTGACCATCGCCTACCTCCGCGACCTGAAGCCCACCCACCCCCAGGCCGAGCGGGCCATGGCCCTGGCCACCGTGGCCATGGCCGACGCCGGCGTCGCCGCCTGGGACGCCAAGTACACCTACTGGGACCCCCGCCCCGAGAACGGGGTGCAGGACCTCGGCCTGGAGAAGGGGTGGGAGCCCTACCTGGTCGACTCGCCCTTCTTCCCGTCCTACATCTCGGGTCACGCCACCTACTCGGGGGCCGTGGCCGAGGTCCTGGCCTTCCTCTTCCCGGTCCGGGCCAAGGACTTCCACGACAAGGCCCAGGAGGCGGCCGACTCCCGCCTGTGGGGCGGCATCCACTGGCGGATGGACAACGTGGTCGGCATCGAGGTCGGCGCCAAGGTCGGTCAAGCCGTCATCGAGCGGGCCAAGGCTGACGGGGCGCCGGCCTTCGGCAGCAAGAGCTGAGGAGGACCGCTCGCCGGCCACGCCGGCGGGCGGTTGCTGCTAGCCCTGCTTGCGCATCGAGACCACGGCGGCCACCAGGGCCTCGGCCTCGAGCACGTCGGCCATGACGCCGATCTGGTCGTCCCAGACGTCGTCGGGCACCTCAGCCTTCACGTCGTCGTCGAGCACGTGGTACACGGCGAGACCCAACTGGGTCCCGGCCAGGGCACCTGCGAACGCCGGGTCCCCCGACACCACCGTCTCTGCCGTGATCTCCGCTGCCTCCGGGTCGGGGGCGCCGATGATCACGACGAGGTCGTTGGGGTCGTGGGCCTGGCTGAGCCGGAGGATCTTCTCCTGGCTCTCGAGGTCCATGGCTCCTGAGGCCGTTCAGACGAAGCACTCCGTGGCCGTGAAGGCCACCGTGGCCCCGGCGGCCTTGGCGATCGCCGCGATGGCGGGGCCGGAGATGCCGTCCCGCTCGCCGAGGGCGATGACCTGTTTGTCCTTGAGGACGCTCATGCAGTCTCCTTCTTCCTGTTGTCTTCGAACCACGTGGACAGGGCGTCGGCGGTCACCTGCGGCCCGTTGATGCGGGCCACCTCCTCGCCGTCGCGGAACAGCAGGAAGGCGGGGAGGCCCATCACCTTCAGCTCCATGCACAGCCGCCGGGCCTTGGGCGCCTCGACCTTCACGACCCGCAGGGCGCCGCCGCTGTCCTCGGCCATCTTCTCGACGTGCGGCATCAGCCGCAGGCAGGGCTGGCAGTCGGGGCCCCACACGTCGACGAGCACCTGGCCCTCGGCCACGAGGTCGCGGAAGGTCTCCTTGGTGGCCTCGGTCACCATCTCGCTGGTCATTGCCTGCCTCCGTCATCTCCGTGGTTGCGCTCCAGGAGCACGCTCATCCCATCCGACAGCTGGCACATCCGCCCGAGGAAGAGGCTGCCCTTGGCGATGAGCATCACCTTCTGGGCGTCGCCGGTCGTGAGCCGCTCCACCGCGTGGGGGAGGTAGCACAGCGACGAGGCGAGGTGGCCCTGGGTCGGAGCGTACCCGGGCATGCCCCGCTCCTGAACAAAGGCGGCGATGTCGGCCTTGTCGATGTCACCGCGGCGGGCGGCGAGGGCGGCGATGATCTTGTAGTTGCGGTCCGGGACGTTGCCCGAGCCCTGCGGCTCGGTGATCTCTGGGTTGTGCAGCTCGGTGGCGTAGTCGTCGACGTCGGTGAGGGCGATGCCGTTGCGAGCCAGCGGCTCGATGGCCAGGGCCTCCATGACCTGCCCGGCCGACCCGCCGTGCGACACCTTGTGGCGTCCGACCACGTCGAGGCGGATGCGCGGCGACACGCCGTCGTCGGCCTGCACCAGGGCGGCGGTGCCCCCGAGGACGTCCTCCATCACCGGCAGGTCGTTCTTCAGGTGGCCCTGGAACTTCATGCCCAGCTTGGCCAGCGACCCGCCGGCCACGACGGCGACACGGCCGAACACGCCCGCGGCGACCAGGCTGGCGGCGATGACCAGCGCCGGCACGGGGGCGGCGCAGAAGTTCTTGACGTCGGCGCCGGACGCCTCGGTGAGGCCGGCGGCCTCGGCCACCGCCTTGGCCATGTTCCCGCCGCCGCGCTGGTAGCGGTCGCCGATGGCCTCCTCACCGCACCCCAGCACGTAGTCGATCGAGGTGGGGTCGATGCCGTTCTTCTCGAGCAGGTGGAGGAGGGCGAGCGTGGCGGTGGCCTTGGCGGCCAGGTTGTCGACCAGCACCGAGGCGGTGAGCGACTCGTCGTCCTCCTCGCCCATGCGCATGACGGCGCCAGGCACCAGCGTCAGGCTGCCCGGAGAGGCGGCGGTGGCGTCGACGTCGCCGGCCGACCTCTCGAGGCGCTCGAGGTCGAAGTGCTTGGCCAGCGGGTGCCCCGAGAGGGCGTGGGCGGCCCGCTCCACGAGCTGGGGCGACAGGGTGAGCAGGTCGAACTGGTCGACCGAGGCCATCAGCCCGAGGAGCTCGTCCTCGGGCATGAGCTCGCCGTTCGGCGCCCACCGCGAGGCGTCAGCCAGGGGCTGCCACGGCCGGGGGCCCATCGACCGCGGGTGCATGGCGTTGAGGTAGGCCTGGTGGGGCGGGTAGGCCACCGCCTGGTCGAAGGTGCGCAGGGCGGCGGCAAAGGCGTCAGCCACCCCTTGGTCCTTCGGCAGCTCGCGCCGGGGCTTGGATCCGTGGCGGGCCAGCCCGGGAACGTGGCCCAGCACCTGGGTGGAGGCGGCGATCACGGCATCAGGCACGGGCTGGCTCCTGCTTCTTCGGCTCGGGAGGGCCGCTCGGGCCCACGTCGAAGACGGTGGGCGCCGAGACGGATGTGGCCACGGCCTCGAGCGCCCGCTCGATCAGGCGGCGGCGCCACGCCCGCTCGGCGGCAGGGTCGAGCGAAGGGTCGCCGGTCGGGTACGGGATGCCCCGCGTCGGCACGATGCGCGGCGCCCCCACACGCAGGGCGATCGAGGTGAGGTTGCACAGCAGGGCCGTCGGGATCCCCGCCCTCTCGAGCTCCTTCGCCAGCGTTGCCCCGCAACGCGTGCCCGTACCTCACGTGGCCGTGAGGATGGCGGCTCGGGCCCCGGAGCGGCGCATGTCGGTGGCCCACTCGATTCCGAACTTCCGGGCGTTGGCCACCGAGGTCCCGTTGCCGGTGGTGACGAAGTACTCGGGGACCAGCTGGCCGATGGCGCCCTCGCGCTCGAGCTCGCGGGCCACGTCGAGCGGCACGATCCGGTGGGGGTCGGCGTTGGCGTGCACCGAGGAGAACCCGCCGTGCACCGACCGGTAGCTGCCTGGCTCGAGGGTGTCGGCGTCGAGGGGGTAGCGCAGCCAGCGGGTGGCCCGGGCCGACTCGAGGTTGCCCGGGTTGTCGTCAGGGACCAGGCCGCCCTCGGTGACCAGCGCCACGGTCGTCGAGGTGACGTCGGCCACCGGCGCCGCCGGCGTGACCGAGTCGAAGCGGGGGAGGGGGATCTCGGTGGCGTCGCGGTCACCACCCAGGCGGAGGAGCGCCAGGTCGACGGCGCGGGAGGCGGCAGAGGTCCCGGCCATGGACGACCGGCGGGTCACCTTGCCGATCCGGCCGTCCTCGGCGGTGAGCGCCTCTCCGGCCAGGACCTTGCGGGCGGCGGCGGCCAGCGTCTGCAGCGACGGCCCCATGCGACGGGCCACCTCGCCGCTGGCCACGGCCGGGGCGGCGCCGGCCTCGTCGAGGCCCGGGTTGTCCTCGTGCATCGACGCCAGGGCGGTGAGGCCGGCCTCGGTGGCCGCTGCGGCCACCCGGGCGCAGGCCAGGCCGTAGCGGCCGCTCGTGAAGGCTGGTCCGGTCACGACGAGGTCGGGCTCGGCGCTCTGGATCAGCTCGAGGATCTCGGGGGCGGCGCCGGGCCCGTGGTCGTCGCCGCACCACACCGTGGCCACGATCTGGTGCTCGTCGCCCAGCAGCTCGTCAAGCTTGCGCCCCGGCCCGACCGCTCCCTCCACCAGCTCCGGCCCCTGGCTGGCCGAGTCCTCGCCGCCGATGCCAGCGAAGAACTGGTTGATGTAGTGGACGACCCGAGCCATGCTCCAAGTCTGGTCCTTCGCGGCCCCCTCCCGAAACCCCAGGCTGTCGCCCCCCGCTGCGAATCTGCCCTCTGAGGAAACGGGAGGTCGGTCGCGGCCCGCTGGCTCCTCGCAGTCGTCACCGGCACCGGAAACGACCCGCGTGATCTGCGGCGGGTCAGGCGTCAGCGGTGGCGGTGAAGCGGCCCCACCCGAGGGGGCTGAGGGAGCAGTAGACGACGGCGGCCGGCAGGTCGAGCTCGTCGGTGGCTGGGATGCCGAGGAGGCGCAGGTCGTCGCCTCCCAGCGCCTCGTCCACCGCCGGCAGCACCAGGCGGCTGTCGTAGTTGCCGGTGCTGACCATGGCGATGGCCTTCTCGGGAGGGACGACCAACGACGGCCCGGTGCCGTCGGCGCCGGCCAGCTCGCCGAACAGCCCGACGGCGGTGATGCCCAACTCCTCGAGCGCATCCATCTTGAGGGCCATGTCGGCGTCGGCGTTCCCGCCGCCCTCCTTGGTGACCACCACGGCGTCGAAGCCGGCGGCGGCGCACACCCGGGCGGCAAAGGTCGACACCAGCTGCTTGTCGGCCATGTTCACCGGTTCGGGGGAGATGACCAGGCCGGCGAACTGGAGGTCCTCGCCGGAGCGGCGGCGGAGCTCGTTCACCACCGGGTGGTTCTGGTGGAGGTAGGTGGGGTTCTTCAGCGCCGGGTGCCCGTACTGGCCGCTGACGACGGCGCCGTCGTCAAGCTCGCCCGGGTCCAGGAGCGTGGGCAGGCCGCCGCTGAAGCTGCGCCCGTACACGAAGACGTCCTTGAACGCCCCCTGGGTCTGGAGGTTGGTGATGACCCCCACCCGCGGCAGGTCGCCGGGCGCCGTGCTCGGGTCAGCCAGCGCCTCGACCTCGTCGGGCTCGGTCTCGAGGGCGGCGTCGGCCAGGTGCACGGCCAGTGCCAGCGCGCCCTGCCGCAGCGCCGCCTCGACCGCCTCCCAGGG
>JBKJUI010000199.1:0-5876 GCA_046590775.1 Acidimicrobiales bacterium | reverse complement strand
CCCTCGGCCGCCCGGTCACGTCGGCCTGGGGTCGGTCTTCACGACCAGCTCGACTTCGGTGCCCTCGCCCACGGATGACCGCACCTCGGCCCGACCGCCGGCCCGGGCCATCCGGCCGTGCACCGACTCCGCCAGCCCACGGCGGTCGGCGTCGACGGCGGCCGGGTCGAAGCCCTTCCCCCTGTCCCGGACGAAGAGCGTCACCTGGGAGGGCTCGACCTCGAGGTAGGCGTCGACGGTGGCCACACCCGCGTGGTGGGCGGCGTTCAGCAGCGCCTCGCGCCCGGCCAGGACGAGGGCCCGCAGCCGGTCGTCGAGCGGTGCGTCGCCCACCACGACCAGCTCGACCCGCACGGCGTGGTCGTCCTCGACCTCGGCGACCAGGGAGGCCAGGAGCTCGGCCACGGTGGCCACCTCGGCCACAGGCGGGCGGCCCTGCAGCCACGAGCGCAGCTCCCGCTCCTGCCGCCGGGCCAGCCGCTGCACCTCCCGGTCGTCCCCGGCCCGCACCTGGATCAGGGCCAGCGTCTGCAGCACCGAATCGTGCAGGTGGGCCGAGATCTCCGACCGCTCCTCGGACCGGATCCGTTCGCGCCGCTCGGTCCCCAGGGCGCCGACCAGGCGTCCCACAGCCGGTCCGGCCATGAGGAGGAGGCCGACGACGATGACGCCGACCAGGGCGAGGCTGCGCCCCAGGGCACCCACGTCGCCCGTGGCCGCCAGAAAGGCGACCGCCCCGCCGGCGACGAGGGTCACCCCGACGGCGATGCGCAGCGGCCCGCCCCGGCCGGCCAGCACGGCGGTGCGGCCTTCGGCCCGGCCCCACACCAGGGCCACGCCGGCGGCGGCCGCCGCTCCGGGGAACCCGATGACGTCGGCCAGCCAGATCCCGGAGGCCCGGAAGGCCAGGAACCCCCCGATGATGATGGCGAGCACCGCCGCCAGCTCGACCGGGTCGCGCCGGCGAGCGGGAGGGGCGGGGCCCTCGACCTCCGGCAGCAGCACGACCGCGGCCACGTAGGCGGCGATGCCCGCCCCTCCGGCCAGCGCGCCCAAGAGGAAGGCGAAGCGGATCAGGCCCACCGGGACGCCGAGGACGGGCTCGAGCCCGGCGCAGACGCCGGCCACCAGCCGCCCCTGACGGGGCCGGGTCGAGGGTGACGGCCCGGCTGCACGCATCGCCTCCAGCGTCCCACGTGACCACCCTGGGGGGAACCAGGGTCATCCCTGATGGCGGGCGGGGGTCGCTCGGGAGGATGGTGCCGGCATGGACGATCCCCCCGACGCACCCCCCTCCCCCGAGCCGCCCCCCGGGCCGGCGACGGCGGGCCCTGACACGCTCCCCCCGCAGGAACCGCAGGAGCCGCGCCCCGTTGCGGCACCGACTCGGCCCGGTCCGGGCGGCTGGAGGCTGCGCCGATCGGTCCGGGACCGCAAGCTCAAGGGCGTGGCCGGCGGCGTGGCTGCGGCGGCCGACGTGGACCCCACGCTGGTCCGGCTGCTGTTCGTTGCCGCCGCCTTCTCCGGCTGGGGCGTCGTCGCCTACATCGTCCTCGCTGTGGTGCTGCGCGACGAGCTGGTCGAGGATCCGGCCCGGCCCCTGCCCCGAGAGCAGCGCCGGATGCTGCGGATCGGGCTGCTCGTGGCCGCCGTCGTGGCCGTGGGCCGCCTCTTCGACGGCTGGTTCTTCACCGGCCGGGACATCGGCCTGCCGTTCCTGCTGATCGCCGTCGGGGCCGCCGTCCTGTGGGCCCGCCGCGACCAGGTCCCGCCCGAGGCCCTGGCCTACCAGCCGGACCCGGCCGGGGCTGCGGTCCCGCCGGGCGCCTGGCCGGTCGCCCCGGGCGCCCCGCCGCTCGGCGCCGGCGTCGACTGGCGCTCCACCGGCCACGATCTCCTGCGCCTCGCTGCCGCCTTCTTCTCCATCGGTGCCCTTCTCGCCTTGGTGGGCGGCGGCTTCCTGGTGGCGACCGGTGCCGTCTCCATGAAGCTTCCCTTCCTCCCGGCGGGAGTGGCCGTCCTCGGCCTGCTCGGCCTCGTCGTCGCCGTCGTCCGACGGGCCCGCCCCCTCGCCCTGATCGTCTCCGGAGGCGCCCTCGTGGCTGCGGCGGCTCTCGCCGTCGGGTTGGCCTCCTTTCCATCTGGGGTCGGCGACCGAGTCGAGGTCGTCGGACCGGGCAACCCCCTGCGCGACCGCTACGAGCACAGCGCCGGCAGCCTCGTGCTCGACCTCGGTGACCTCTCCCTCCCGCCGGGGGACCGGCGTCGGGTGGTGGCCGAGGTGGGGGCTGGTCAGCTGAAGGTGATCGTGCCGCTCGGGTTGACCACCGCGGTCGACGCCCGGGTCGGCGCCGGCGCCATCACCCTGTTCGGCCGGGAGCAGAGCGGTCCGAGCGTCAGCCTGACCGACACCCACCCCGGCATCGAGGAGCTCGGCCGGCTCGACCTGGACCTGGACGTCGGGGTCGGCGAGATCCGGGTGGAGGTGGCGGCACTGAAGACCTTCGAGGCCCAGTGCCGGGTGCCGAGCGAGGCGAAGGGCGACGGCACCGACGCCGTCACCTGTCCGCATCCCTCTGCTCTGGCGGCGAAGGCCATGACCTGCTCGGTGGCCCTCGCCGACCCGGACGGCCGCGTCGACGGCCAGGCGTGGTGCCGCCTCGGAGGGAACGCCGTCCAGCGGATCGGCTTCTACGCCACCTCCTGCGAGGTGCCGGCGAACAGCGACCAGGCCACCTGCGCGCCACTCGAGCCCGACCGGGTGCAGGGGCTTCGCTCCTTCCGAGACGCGACCACCCCCACGCCGGCCCCGCCGACGACGGCGCCCTCGGCCCCAACCCCGGCGTCGGCCGCGGCTCCAGCGCAGGGCGCCGGCGCGGGCCCGCTGACCTGTGGGCCGCCGGACGCCACCGGAGTCCTGACCTGCACGCCGACTCCGGCCGCCTCGACCAGCACGACCGTCGCAGCCACGTTTCGCTGCACGCAGGATCCGGCCACGCGTCAGATGACCTGCACCCCGGCCTGATGACCGCCTCAGCGGCCGAGGACGTAGCTGCGGTAGGCGTCGTGGTAGATGCTGGTGCCGATGCTGGGCGGGCTCATCTGGGTGGTGTAGGAGAAGCCGCTGTTCGCCGCCACCAGCCCGCACGTGGCCTTCAGGTTGGCCTGGAGCTTCGTGGGCGCCATGGGCCCGCTGGGGCTGTCGAACATGTCGGCATTGCTCCACACGGCCGTCCTCGTCCCCTTGAACGAGGCCGAGAGGGCGGTGAACCAGTTGGTGATGTCCGTCGACTTGATGTAGCCGGAGCCGCCGCTGTCCTGCACGTTGACGACGTCGAGCGACCCGTGAACCGCCTTGATCCCCTGGGCGAACTGTGCCGGCGACAGCTGGAGCCCTGAGTACCTGGGCGAAGCCATGACGGGCAGGTTGCCCAGGTTGGTGTGCAGGTAGTTGGCCAGCTCGTCGAAGAACCAGCGCATCGGGCCCACGGCCGCCGGGTTGGCCAGCAGGCGGTCGTCCACCTCGTTGCTGATGTACCAGCCCTTGATCTTTCCGGGATAGAGGGCGTACAGCTGGTTGGCGGTCTGGATGTCGACGTACAGCTGGTTCTGCAGGAAGGCGTAGTCAGTGGCGTGGGACTGCCAGTCGTAGACGTTCCCGAGCCCGAGCCACACCGACATCTGCTGCCGCCCGGCCGAGGCGATCAGGCTGCCGACCATGTCGGCGCCGCCCTGGGGGTACCAGCCGGCCGGAGACGGGTAGTGGGCCATGTTGGCGTCCATGTCCAGCGTCCACTGGTCGATGACCGACGTGATCCCGACCGACTTCATGCTCTTCAGCTCCTGGTCGTACCTTGCGGCGCTCCAGGCGAAGACCGGCCATGAGGGCTGGAGGAACGTCGAGGTCATCTTCGCCCGGCAGGTCGTGGCCGCCTGCACCGGCGATGAGGCCGCCGGGATCAGCAGGGAGAGGGCGACGGCGGGGATCAGGGCGAGCGCGACGAGTCGGGCGCGGTGCATGGGGGGCAGACCTTTCGCGGGAAGAGATCAGGCCGACGTCGTCGGGGTCGCGAGGATCGAGATCGACTATCGAGAGCTCGAGGCCGCCTGATGTACCCTGAATCGGAGCAGGACGTTGCCTTTATGGATCGTCAGATCCATCCCGCACTTGAGGCGCCAATCGGCCTCCGCCCGAATGCGCCCGAAACGGCGGGCCGGCTGGGCTCAGGCTCCTTCGAAGAGCGCTTCGCCCCGGCGCAGGCGGGTGGCGATGCGCACCACCTGCGACAGCTCGCGCCGGGTGGGGGTGTGGGCGGCCAGGAACCGGGCGGTGCCGGCGAGGATCAGGGCCCCCTCCTCGGAGGCCGGGGGCCACGACGCGAGCTGGCGCACGGCCGCCTCGAAGGTCTGGAACCAGTGGAACTCGGCGTCCTCGCAGAGCAGGGCGTGCCCGAGGGCGGCGACGACCCGGGCCGGGTCACCCCCGCCGGCCAGGTGGGCGAACACGATGCTGCCGGCCTCGTCGACCCGGCCCTGTTGGTCCCAGCACCCCTGGAGCTCGGCCAGGTCCGGAGCGTTCCCGTCGGGGGGTGCGGTCGGCAGGCGGGCCGCCGGGACGTTCAGGAAGCGGTCGAGGTAGATGCGCAGGGCGCCGTGGTACACGCCCCGGAGCAGGTCGGTCGTCGAGCCGGCGGACAGGGCCTGGTGGAGAGCGTTGGCCGCGGTGAAGGCGTGGTGCACCTGGTCCCAGTCGCCGTGGTCGTTCTGGGTGTGGAACCGGGTGATCCGAAGGGCGGCGGCGTAGGCCACGGCCCGCCCGAGCTCCTCGGGCTCGGCGCCGGCTGCGATGGCGTCGTCGAGCGCCGCCACGATCGCCTCGGGGTCCTCGGACAGGATCGACCAGGCCAGGGCGGCGACATCGCGCTCGTGGTCGAAGCCGTCGAGGCGGGAGGCCCAGCGATGCGGCAGCGCGGCCGTGGCCGTGGCCACCAGCCCGGCGAGGTCGTGCGGGTAGCGCCACGACCCGTGCTCCTCGCTGCGGCTGGCCCCGGCCGTCTGGGCGGCGAGTGTGGGGAGCACGTCGGGGGCGGCCTCCCAGCCGAGGTGGCCGAGCACCTCGAAGGCCTTGTTCGTGAAGTCGAGCGTGTGCCCGCCGTCGAGGAGCACGTGGTCGGTGGCTGCGGCGTACATCACGTCGGCCACCGCTTCCGGCTCGAGGGCGACGATGGCCGACGCCAGGGTCCGCTCGGCGGCGTCGGCCGAGCGGGTCTCGACGAAGCGGCGGTACCACGACCGCAGCCGGTCGACGGGCGGTCCACCGCCCCCGCCCCCGCCCGGGTCTGCGTCGAGCGGCAGGAGGGGGAAGCGGGGTGGGCGCCCGCGCGTGTCGCGTGAGACGAAGGCCAGGCCGTGCACCAGGGCCAGCCCCTGGTCGGCGGGGTCCAAGTGGGGGAGCACGTTGGCCATGGCCGTCAGCACGGTGAGTCCGGCGCCCCAACCGGACTCCCGGTAGCGGGTGCCGAAGGCGACGCCCGTCCGGACCACGTCGCTGGTCGGCACCCCGGCGTCGAGGAGGCCGAGGACGGCCTTGGCCATGACCAGCGTGATGCCCTGCTCCAAACCCTCCTCGAGGCGGCGCACGAGGTAGGTCATGCGATCGGCCTCGGGCTCGACGAGCACCGTCACCCGGCCGTCCTCGACCTCGACCGGGTAGGCGCGGACATCGTCGGCCCATGGGTCGAGCGTGCCGCCTGAGCAGAGGTCGAAGCGGGCGTTGTGCCAGTGGCAGGTGACCAGGCCGCTCTCGACGCTCCCGCGGTGGAGGGGGAAGCCCATGTGGGGGCAGCGGTCGTCGAGGGCGAAGGGCTCGCCCTCGC